>JADZGG010000188.1 GCA_020854015.1 Flavobacteriales bacterium | reverse complement strand
TTCGCCTCCAGTTCAAGCTCTTCGATCTTGCGCTTCACGAACCGGCCCTCGCGCTCAATACGGTCAAGCCCATCGGGCGCGCTCTTGATGTTCTCCACGCGCTCGTGGAAGTGCATGCGACGGCGCTCTTCGCCTTCAAGACGTAGCGTATCGTACTGTTTGTCCAGTGCCTTGCGGTAGCGCTCGCTCAGCAGGTCGTAGTTCTTGGGGCTCACGCGGCCGCTGGTTAGCCAGCGCTGGCTGAAGGCCTTCAGCGCGTCCATGTCGTTGTTCCGGTTGCCGGAGAGCGCGAAGGCTTCGATCTCGGCGATGAGGTCGTTCTTGGACTTGAGCCCTTCGGCCTGTTCGGCGTCGAGCTTGTCGAAGAAGGCCTTGCGGGTCTGGAAGAAGCCGTCGCACGCCTCCCTGAACTTGCTCCAAAGGCGGTTCTCGTCGCGGGGACCGGCACTGCCCACCTCCTTCCACTGCGCCTGGAGCTGCTTGAGCTTCTCGGCGGTGGCCTTCCACTCCGTGCTGCCCTTCAGGCCCAAAGCTTGGTCCACGAGGTATTGCTTCTTGTCACGTGCGCCCTTGAACTGGTCCTTCAGCGCGGTGAAGTAGGTGTTCTTCTTATCGAAGAAGGCATTGCAGGCATTCCGGAACTCCTTCCAGATGCGCTCATTATCCTTCTTCGTGGCAAAGCCGATGCTCTTCCATGCGGTCTGGGCCTCCATCACCTGGTCCGTGAGCAGCTTCCACTCCTTGCCGGCGATGTTCTCGGCCTGGTTCACGATCTCGTTCACCTTGTCCACCAAGGCCTGCTTGGCGTTCAGGTTGGCCTCGTGTTCCGATCGGCGTGCCTTGTAGTACTCGTTGATGCGGTCGTACACCACGCGGGTGGCGTTCCAGAACTTGTCACGTACGGCCTCCCATTCCTCCTTCACCACGGGACCGATCTGGTGCCATTTCTCCTGGTATTCACGCACCAAGGCCTCGGCCTCCTTCACGCTGTCCACACGCTGCACGGCCTCCATATCGGCGATCAATGCCTGCTTCAGCGCGGTGTTCTTCTTCAGATCGTGATCGCGCAGTTCCTTGTAGATGCGGATGTGGTAGAAGAACTCATCGCGCAGGTGGCTGAAGTCGCTCTGCAGTTCGCGGTAGGCGGTGGCCGGCACGTTGCCGATGGTCCGCCACTTCTCCTGTAGTTCTGTGAAGCGCTGGAACGCGGTACCGATGTTCTCCTCGTTGGAGATCATGGTGCGCAGCTCCTCCATGATGGCCTGCTTGGCGGCGAGGTTGTCGGCCTCATCCTTCTGTCGCTTGCGGCGGATGTCGTTCACCTTCGTGTGGAAGGCGTCCATCAGCTGCTTGAACTTCTTGTCGTCCTCGTCCTGGAGCGGTGCGCTTTCGATGGGCTGTGGCGCCACTTCTGCGGCGGGCGTGGCACCAGCTTCGGGAACCTCTCCCTCTGCGGCTGCGGCTTCCACGGGTGCAGGGGCTTCCGCCATGGCCTGCTGCTGGGCTGCGGCCACCAGGGCCTCGTAGGCCTCCTTCACACTTTCCACCCCCTCGGATGCTTGCTCCACATCGGTCTGGAGCAGGAGCTCCTCCATCCGGGCGATCAACGCGCTTTTCGTCGTCATGAACAGTTCATGCGGCCACTGGCTTGTCGGGCCGCATCGTCCAAAGATAGAGAGGGCCGGTGAAGCAACGGCTACGTAAGGCTGCCTTAAACCGCTATGCCCAGCATGCAGACATCGTCGACCTGCTCCAAGGGCCCCTTCCAATCGAGGAAAGCCTGCTCCAGCCGCTCGGCCTGCATGGCCATGGGCAGGTCACGATGGTCCATCAAGAGCGCGTTCAGCCGGGTGGACATGAACTTGCGCCGTTCGGGCCCCCCGAACTGGTCCACATAACCGTCGCTGAACAAGTAGATGCGGTCGCCGGTGTGGTAGGCCACGCGGTGCACGGTGAATTTGCGGTCGGGGTCGTGGTGACTGCCGCCAATAGGCTGTCGGTCGCCGTTGATCACGGTGAGCTGGCCATCGTGCATCCAGTAAAGGGGACGGTAGGCTCCAGCGAACAGAAGTTCGCGTTCCCGACGGTCAATGCGGCACAGGCCGATGTCCATGCCATCACCGGCACCTTTCTTCTGGCCGTTCTGCTGCAGGGCGATCACCATCCGCTGGCTCAGCAAGGCCAGCAGCTCGGCTGGGTCGGAGGTCGGGTATTGGGAGACAAGCTCGTTCAGAACGGAACAACCGATGGCGGCCATCATGGCGCCGGGCAATCCGTGACCGGTGCAGTCGGCCTGGGCCACGAAGCAGATGTGCTCGTCCACGCGGTGCACCCAGTGGAAGTCGCCGCTCACCACGTCCTTGGGCCGGTTCAGCACGAAGAAGTCGTCGAAGAGCTCGCGATAGCGTTCCGGTCTTGGGATCAACGCGCTCTGGATCTTGCCTGCGTAGGCGATGCTGTCCGTAACGCCTTCGTGCCGCTGCTGCCAGCTGGCGCGCTGCTGCTCCTCGTCGCGCACCCAGCGGCCCACCGAGCGGAAGAGCAGGAAACCGAGGATCATGAAGGTGATCAAGGCGATGATCACGTTGCGCCAGAGCTTCGACAGGGCAATGGCTTCGAGATCCGCCAAGGGTTGGGAGACCACGATCAAGGCCGTGGTGCGACCCTGATGGTCCTGCAAGGGGTCGAAGGTGGCCAGGGCGCCGGCATCAAGGGTTCGTGTGCCTTCGGAGCGGTCGCTGGAAAGTTGTTCGATCATGGCGCCGACCCCTGCACCGGTGTAGGGGTCGCGGAAGGTGGGCCGCTCATCAGAGGTCACCACCACCTGCAGTTCCTGCTTCACGGCGTCGTTCACCACGAGCAAGAGCGGTTGTTCAAGACCGTTGGCCTCGGCGCTCTTGCGAAGAGCCTCATGCAGAACGTAGTAGTAGGCGTCCTGCGTGTTGTTGATGATCATGCCCCGGGAGTCGTACTTCTCCAGCAGGGTCCGTACGCGTCCGCCTTCCAGCTGAGCGGCCAATGTGCCTGTGATGCCGCCAAGGCGGGAAAGTGCCTCGTGCTGCAAGGCCTTGCGTTGTCCGCTATGCTGCCAGGCGATGAGGCCCGCGCTCAGCACGAGCATGGCGCCGTACAACGCGAACAGGACCTTTCGGCTGGTGGAGGAGGCAGGGTTCTTCAACACGCGAACGACCGTCCTTGGAAAGGAGCGGGCGTGCGTTCCTACGGGGGAAAGGAGCTTGAGGTTTCCTTGCTCATCGCTTGGCCGCAGCGGCCTTGAAGGCGGCGATGGCGCTTCGGGTGAAGTTGCTCAACACCAGCCGACCGCTGACCGCCGCTCGTTCCGTGAGCAGCGTGTCCCAATCCTCCGTTCCGCTCCACATCACCTGCTTCAGCTCGGCCATGGCCTCGGGGCTGTAGGCCACCAGTTCCTTGGCGTGCGCGTTGATGCGTTCGTCCAAGGCTTCGATCGTGGGGAAGACCTCCGCGTACAGGCCATGTTGTTCGCACCAGGCCGCGCTGCGACGTGTGGCGGGTGTGGCGCTGAGCAGGCCGAAAAGACCGGTGCCCACCTTGCGTTCCACCGCAGGGCCTACTACGAACGGACCGATGCCGATGGCCAGTTCACTGAGGCGTGCACTGGCGCTTTCATGGGCATATGCAATGTCCACCGCACAGGCCAGGCCGACACCTCCGCCTACGGTATGGCTGTGGATCCGGCCGATCACGAGCACCGGTGCCTTGCGAATGGCGTTGATCACCAGGGCGAAGCCGCTGAAGAAGGTGAGGCCTTGTTCCTTGTCATCGATGGCCGCCAGTTCGTCGAAGCTCGCTCCTGCACAGAAGGCCTTGTCACCATCGCTACGCAGGATGATCACGCGCACATCGATGTTCCGTCCTGCATCCTCTATGGCCTGTGCCATGGACCGTAGCACGTGGCCGGGCAGGCTGTTGCTCTTGGGGTGGTGGAAGGTGACCGTGGCGATGCCGTCGTTCACTTCGCTTTTCACATAGCCGTCGTTCATGGCAGTTCTCGCTTGTGGGCGCAAAGCTCGCACACTCACCGTGAAGCAATGCCACCGCATGCGACCTTGCGGCAAAGGGATGGGCCTGGCCGCTTACTTTGCCTTCCACCGGATGAAGAAGGAACAGCTGTTCTACGTTTTGATCGCCATTGGCTCCTTGTTGCGCCTGATCTGGCCGACGGACATGGAATGGAAGACCGACGAGAAGCTGGTCTACGCCGAAGCGCATCAGGTGGTGCGCACAGGTGTGTTCCCTGAGGTCGGTATCAAGAGCGGCGGTGGTATCGTGAACCCGGGCATGAGCATCGGGATGTTCGCAGCCATTGCGGCTGTTACCGATGATCCGGTCGCCATGGTGCGCGTGGTGCAATGGGTGAATGTGCTCAGCCTGCTGGGCTTCGTGGTGCTGGCGCGGCGGAAGCTGGTGGGCGAGGAGCGGGAAGCATGGTTGGCCGGGTTGGCGCTCGCGGCCGTTTCTCCATTGGCCGTGCTCTTCTCCCGGAAGATCTGGGCACAGGACCTGTTGCCGGCCTTCGTCTTCGTGATAGTTACCGCGCACATGCAACGTGGCAAGGGTTGGGCGGCCTTCATCTGGGGCCTTGCCGGTGCACTGATGGGGCAGGTGCACATGAGCGGCTTCTTCTATGCCTTCGGACTTTTCCTGCTCACCGTGGTGCATGATCGCGTGAACGGCATCCGCTTCCAGTGGATCGCTTGGCTGTTGGGCAGCACCCTCGGGGCCTTGACCATGCTGCCCTGGGTCGCCTTTCTCGCTACCAATCCGCAGACCACCACCTCCGATTTCTGGAACGTGTTCCAGCTGAACCTCTACTTCTA
>JADZGG010000187.1 GCA_020854015.1 Flavobacteriales bacterium | reverse complement strand
TCGTTCAACGGACCCTCTACGTTGAGGCCTCTCCGGAGGCCATTTGGAGGGCGCTGACCGAGCCGAAGCTCGCCAAGCAATACATGGACGGCTGGCAGGTCCAGAGCGAATGGACCCGTTTGGCACCGATCCAGTGGGTTGACGCGCAAGAAGGGCTCTCAGTGGTGAAGGCGAAGGGTACGGTGATGGAGAACCTGCCAGGGCGTCGGCTGCGCTATACGCAATTGATCCTCGACAGCGGGCTACCGGATGAACCGGCCAGTTACACCACCATTGATCTTTCGGTGGAAGTGGAGAAGGACGGGCGCACGCGCCTGCATCTTTGGCATGGGGATTTCGCGGGTTTGCCGCTGGATGTGCGCCGTACACGTGAGGCCGGCCGCCGTTGGGTAGAGACCTTGGTGGGCCTTAAGCGCGTGGCAGAGGAGCAGCAGAGTCAGATGGCCGCTTGATCAGGGGGCTTCGTCGGGATATGCCGACATTGCGGCCGCTTCGGGCCTTTCCCAGCACCGCTTCCCCATGAAAATGCGCACCAACACCTTACTGGATACGGCCAAGATACCCGGGAATGGTGGTGAGTTGCGCTTCTTTAAGCGGAACGACGATTATTCGATCGAAGTGGTCGGCATCCAAGGCGACCTGATGACCACGGCCTTGCACGGTTCGGAGGATGCCTTGGCCGAAATGGCGATCCGTAAGCTGCCCGACCCCCGCAATGCCCGCGTGCTCGTAGGTGGATTGGGTATGGGCTTCACGCTGGCAGCGGCGCTGAAACATATTGGGCCCAAGGGCGAAGTGGTGGTGGCGGAGCTCGTGCCCGAAGTGGTGAAGTGGAACCAAGGCCCGATGGGCGAACGCTCGGGTGATCCCATGCTCGACCCTCGCGCTTCGGTACGTGTCATGGACGTGACCGAGATCATCCGTGCGGAGAAAGGCGGTTATGATGCCATCCTCCTGGATACTGACAACGGTCCCGAAGGATTGACACAGTCCGCCAACAGCAGATTGTATTCCATGAAAGGTCTGCACAATGCGTTCCGTGCCTTGCGCCCGAACGGTGTTCTCGCCATCTGGAGCACGCATTCGGATGCTCCATTTTCCAGGCGATTGGCAGAGGTGGGCTTCCGGATCGATGAGCAGAAGGTCTTCGCACATCGCGACAAGGGCACGAAGCACCACCTGTGGTTCGCGCAGCGGGGTAAGTAATCCTGAGTTCGTGCTCCGGTGGGTTGGCAAGGCGCACCCTCGCGGGATCCTTCGTAAGTTCCACCTGCCGTTCCACAAAGGGGCGGACCTGACCACATGAAGCAATTTGCCTCTACGTTCTGCTTGGCCCTGTTCAGCGGCGTCCTGTGCGCCCAGGCCACCTTCACCAGTTCCGGTCAATTCACTGTGCCTGCCGGTGTCGATACCATTACGGTGGAGCTCATCGGGGCCGGGGGCAACGGTGCCGGCAATGGCGGCGGCGGTGGTGGTGGCGGCGCATACACACGTCGCACCTATGCTGTGGTGCCCGGTACGTCCTACTCCGTGGTCGTTGGAACAGGTGGCAGCGGCCTTGCCACCATCGTCGGTGGGCTGGGCATGATCGCGGGTGCCGGCGGTAACGGAACCACGGTGGGCAACCCGAACATCGGTGGCGGCGGTGCCGGCGGTGTGGGCCAGGGCGGCCTGGTCAACCGTACGGGTGGCGCTGGCGGTGGCGGCTACTACACCTACTTCGGTGGCGGCGGTGGCGGTGCGGCCGGTGCATCCGCGGCTGGTGGCATTGGCGGCAACACCATCGTCTGGAACGGCAGCAATTGCCTTACACCAGGTGGCGCGGCAGGTATAGGTGGCGGCGCTCCTGCAGGCGATGGTGGCAAAGGATCAGGCTTCACGGACGCGAACTGCACAGTGACCGACCCAGGCGCTAATGGAGGATCGTATGGCGGCGGTGGAGGAGGTGGGAACGGCATCGGCTCGCCTTTCGGCATCGGTGGTGGTGGGCTCTGTCGCATCACCTGGAACACATCGACCGGCGTTGATCAGCTTTCCCAAGCAACAACACCCCAGCTTCTCCAGAACCCGATCGCCGATCGCATCGCACTGCGCCAGCCGCTCGGCACTGAACAGTATGCCTTGTTGGACGCTATCGGTCGTACGATCTGGTCAGGTCAGCGCATCGATCTGCAGGATTTCTCGAACCTCCGGACGGGCGCTTACTTTCTGCGTGTCGCCGTAGGGGATACAGTGTCCGTACTGCAACTGGTGAAGTGAGCGCACCATCCGCTCCTGGGACTTTTGGGTTTACTGGAGCTTCAGCCTCTTGGCCTTCATTTGCTCAAGGAGTTTGGCCGGTATTGGTCGACACGCGCAGTGCTTCACATGTTCCGAATGCCACTTCACCCGCTGCTCAAATGTTGCGTTGGGTGGCATGGGGTGCTTCAAGTGCCACGCCTTGTTAAGCTTCTCCATCAGCGTCATTGCTGTTGTGCGAAGTACCCTTGATACCACTCCTTCTCCCAATGGTCGCGCTCGTCTTGCAGTACGGTCGTTCCTTCGATCAGGTCGCGCAGCATCCGCAGTGAGCGGTCATCCCGCTGCGAGATCACCGGGATGCCCGCACGTATCAGTGCCGCCGCCGCTACTCCGGGCCCTTTCTGGTAGATCTTGTTCTCCGCGAACCGCGAACCGAGATAGGTCACAGTACTACCGCAAGCACCGCTGATGTCCATGAGTATCGCGAGTTCCACCTGTTCACGAAGCGCCCGATACCGCATTTCATATTCCGCCTTCACCATGCCTTCGGTCCAGTCCGTACCGTCCTTCGCGAGTGATCGAGCCTTGCCATCGAGCACATCGAAGCCATTTCCACCGTGACTGTCAGGCGTCATGCGCGGTGTGCCGAAGGAGAAGTCCTCTGGACAGAACTTCACCAAGCGCACCTCGGGCCGTATCAGCCAGGAACGCAGTGATGTGTGGTCTCCGTTCGTACTGCCATCCACGCCACAGCCGATACCGCCCAGGCAAGCGCTCATCATCACCACCAAAGGGCGCTCTGCAGTGGGGCGCGGGCGCTCGAAGAACGAAGCAGCGGGAAGGTGCTGTGGTCGGGCAGGCATTTGGTCTGGCTGGGTAAGCTCAAGGATCAACTCTTTGCCGTTGGATGCCAACCCGCGATCGGTATAGCCTGCGCGTCGATAGAAGCGCTCAGCGCGTGACGCCGGTTCTGTGCTAAGCCGCAGAAGGTCCTTCCTGGCGAAGTAGGCGGAGCACATCGCATCGTGCAACCTTCTCCCGATCCCCTTTCCCTCATGCTCCGGTGCAACGAACAGCGCCCACAAGTTCCGCTTCTCCACATCCACCATCACGAAGCCGGTGATCAAGCCGTCCACTTCGCACACCCAGCTCATCGTATCGCGCGCCATGAAAGCGTGGTAGTCCTGCTCGGTCACCTTGGACGGGTCGCTGAGCCTGTTCTCCCGCACACGCAGGCGGATCACATGCGCGGCAGGAACATCCGAGGGCATCATGGCACGGATCTGCATTTTCAGACTAGAGTTCGGTGAGCAGTAACTTCCCGATGGCATCCACCTGCTTCGCATTCACCTCCGCCTTCTTCGCGAAGGTCTTCC
>JADZGG010000186.1 GCA_020854015.1 Flavobacteriales bacterium | reverse complement strand
GTGACGCGCCCCCGGCTATGGTCGGTCTGGCAGCGGTTGCCAAGGGTGAAGGCGAAGTCGTCGATGATGGTGCCGCCTGGGTTCGATAGCACCGCGTGGTCCTGATCGCTCTGCGTGATCTTGAAGTTGGTGTGCAGAAAGCCGCCTCCGGAAACGTCACGACCGCTGCAGAACACGATGCGGTGTCCATTGGCAGGTACCGTTGTGCCTGCGGGTACAGCCCATTTCTGAGGGTTCGAAGGGTTGTCGCTCAACCACCAACCGCTGATGTCCACCACGGCCCCCGAGGTATTGTACAGCTCGATCCAGTCCTCGAACTCCCCGTTGTTGTCCGCGTTCACGCTCATGTTCGAAGCGCAAACCTCGTTCACGACGATCTGCGCGCGAACGCTGGACAAGCTGAGCAGGGAACCGAGAAGCAGCAGTCCGTTGGTCAGGTTCATAGGGGCGGCAATGGTCGGTTACAGGTGCAAGTTAGGCGAAGCGTCATCTCCTCAACACCCTGACGGTCATTCAGTTCACGTCATTCTTGGGAACTTGTGGCAAGCTCACCAACGGAAGGACGTAAAGCATGATCGGTCCGGTGTCCGGGAAGCCTGCGACATCGTTCAGCCTTTCCGCTCCAGATCCTGCCCGGCGTAGTAGCCGGTGTCAAGGTCCTTCAATAATTTGGTGTGCAGCGTGATCTGCCCCACATGATAGCTGAAGTGCTCCACTACATGGAGGACGATCGCCAAGCCCGATTCTTGAAAGCCCTGCACATTCCACGTGCGTGTGAGGTCCCGGGCGGAAAGGCCACCGATCACGTCGAAGGCTGTGACGAGCGTGGCATCCAATCGCTCCAACAGCTGACGTCGGTCCATTGTTGGAAGGTCGAACTCATGCTGGCGTTGTCGACCATCCGGCCGGTTCCCTAGCGCAGCATTGATCCATTGCCCCACATTGCCGCAGAGATGCAGCACCAGGTTGCCGACGCTCACCACGTTCGGGTTCGCGCGATGCCAGAGCTGTCCATCATCGAGCAACCCGGCACAGCGGTGGATCCGTTCCTGCCCTTCCTGCAGCCGACGAATCGACTGCTGGATCACTTCCATGGTCAATGCATCCCGCTCCATGGTCCGAAAATAGAGCGGCGCCCCCCGAATGGAGAGCGCCGCCTATATCGATCGGATCGGTTGACCTACGCCGCTTTCTTCGCGGATGTGCTGTCCGCCGCGGCTGCGCCTTTGTAGCCGTTACCGATGTGCTGGTCCAGGAACTTCTCCATGGCACCGTAGAAGTCGAAGCGGTTCTCCTCGTTGTGGAAGCCGTGGCCTTCGTTGTCCTTCACCATGTACTCCACCTCGATGCCACGGGCCTTGAGGGCGGCCACCACTTGGTCGCTTTCGGCCTTGTTCACACGAGGGTCGTTGGCGCCCTGCGCGATGAATAGCGGGCACTTCACCTTGTCCATGTGGAACACGGGGCTGGCTTCGCGCATGGCCAGGCTATCCTTGGCAGGGTCACCCACCATCTCGTACATCTGCTTCCGCCAGGCTTCCCAATAAGGGGGTACCGTTTGCATGAAGGTGAACAGGTTGCTCACGCCCACATAGTCCACTGCGCAGGCGTACAGGTCGGGGGTGTAGGTGATGCCCGCGAGCGTAGCGTAGCCTCCGTAGCTGCCACCGTAGATGGCGACACGCTTGGGGTCCGCGATACCCTGCTTCACCAGCCAGTCCACGCCGTCGGTAATGTCGTTCTGCATGGTCTTGCCCCACTGCTTGAAGCTCGATTCCCAGTGCTTGCGACCGTAGCCGGTGCTACCGCGGAAGTCCATCTGCAGGACGGCATAGCCGCGGTTCGCGAGGAACTGAACCTCGTTGTTGAAGCCCCAGCCATCACGCGCCCAAGGGCCACCGTGCGGGTTCACCACCACGGGCAGGTTCTCCTTGGCCCGGCCCTTCGGCAGCGTCAGATAGCCGTGGATCGTCATGCCGTCCCGGCTCGTGTAGGTGATGGGCATCATGTCGGCCAGTTGCTCTTCCTTCAACCAAGGCGTGCGGTCGCAAAGCAGCTTCAGGTCGTCGGAACCGTCCTGGTGGTAGTAGAATCGTCCGGTCACCTTGTCGCTACCCACCCAGACCGTGCGTTTGGTCTCGTCGTCGCTCTCGCTGGCCACGGCCACTTCATACCCTGGGAACTTACCCTCCAAGAAACTGTAGAGGGCCTTGGTCTTGTCGTCGAGGATGTGCTTCTCGGCCTTCACCCCTTCCCATGTGATCATGGTCAACACCTGACGCTTGCGGCTGTAGTCAACACCGCTCACATCGAAGTCAGGGTTCTCGTGGATCAATTTGGTCTCCTTCTTGGCGGCGAGGTCCCATTCCACAACGGCGGTCTTGTCGCGACCGTTCAGGTTGTGGCTCACGATCAGGTTCTTGTTGTCGAAGGTGAACATCAAAGGATTCCAGCTGTCCTTGTAGCCGGTGCGCATGTACTCGGTGAAGGGCTCCTTCTCGGTGGCCCGGTAGTAGGTCACGTTGTCCGTCCCATCGGTCTTGGTGGCGAAGCGGATGGTGCCAGAGTGGTCGGTCATCCAGTTCTCGAAGTTCTCCTTGCTATTGTCGTACAAGGGCTTCAGGTCACCGGTCACAATGTCGCAGAGGTATGGGTCGAAGACCTGCGGATTGCGTTGATTCATCTGCACCATCACGGTCCGTTCCATGCCCGGCACATTGTGCAGGTCGTCCATGATACCGGCGCGTACACCCTTTTCAGGGGTCAGGGCCTTGGAGTCCTTTCCATCGATGCTGGCGCTGAACACGATGAAGTTCTCATCACCATTGATATCGCGGCTGTACAACAAGCGATCTCCTTTCCAGAAGTAACCGCTGATGTCACGCACCGTGTCGGCCGTGACCTGCACGGCGGACGTATCGCCCACCTTCTGGACGAAGATGTTCATGCGGTTCTTCCAAGGTGCTCGGAAAGCGAAGTACTGGCCGTCCGGGCTGATGCGGTAGCCGCTCTTCTCCGGGTTCTTGAAGAAGTCCTCCATGGGGATGTTGGGAGGCGGTTCGAGCTTGACCTCGGCCTTCTTCTCCGGTTGTCCGCAAGCTGCCAGCAAGGCCAAGCCAGCGATCAACGGTACGATCGATCGGTTCTTCATGTGGATGGTTGGGGTGAAAGTGCCCGCGAAGTTGATCGCGGCAGACACGCGGCCCCGTTCCGTTCCATGAGCGGTTGGGATCCGGGATAAACTGTTGAGGGAGCGATCAATGCCGGAACCGGTACACCCAAACGCGATGGTCGGCCTCTACGGAATCCACTTGAGGAAGTGCAGCACGTAGGGCCGCTTTCACCGAGCCGGAAGGGTCCACCAAGGAAGCACCGGCATCCACCAGTACCACCTGTTCTTCGGCAGAAGGGTCTATGGGCAACGAAGCTGCGTCCTCTGCGGTCCATAGGAAACCTTTGCCCATACAGAAGGACCGCTCAGCTCCGGGTAAGGTGAAGCACTCGTTGGGGTCCGATGCGTACAAGAAGGTGAGGTCGTACCACGGCGGTTGAAGGATGACGGCTCCCGAACGCCATTCGTGCACCTGCCTCACCACCTGCGAAGGGTGCCGACCATTGTCCTTCCACGGTGTGAATGTTGCCACCATGCCGATGATCGCCATTGCCGAAACGCCAATGGAAACGCGAAGGTCTTGAGATACGGACCCGATGCACACCGCCACCAGCATGGCGAATCCCGGTGCCACGTAGACCAGATAACGATCCAGGAACATCGGCACCTGGAAGCTCACAGCGAACATGCCCAGAAGTGGAACGACAACCCACAGCGAAGCGAGACGTATTCCCGGTCCGGTCAACTTCGATCGCCAAGCACCGATCATGATGAGCAGAAGGAAGGCGATCACCACCACTGGCGCGTTGCTCCAGCGCCACAACATGTTGTAGAGTTCCTCTGGCACCGGCGGCTCCACCCAAGTGCCATGTGCAACGCTGCTGCCCAAGCGGCCCAGAAAGATGGTGGCATAGGGCAGGTACCAAGCGGCCGTCATGCCCAGTCCGATCGAGAAATTCCGCCGCAGATGGCGCAGGTCCGGGAGTACCAGCACACAGAGGAACTGGAGCCCGATCGCCAGCCAACCGAAGAAGTGGGTGTAGACGAGCACCACGTTCAACGCAGAGAGTCCGAGCATGGCCCGAAGACCGTTGTTGGGCTTGTCCTTCCCGCGCACCAGCAACCACATGCCTGTCGTGGCCAGCAGGGTAAAGAGCGCATAGGCCCGCACTTCGTGCGCGAAGCCGTAGTGGTAGTTGGTGAAAGTGAAGATCAGTGCTGCGGTCAGAGCCACAGAGCGACCTGAAAGTCGGTTCGCCAGTAGATAGAGCGGCCACACGGTCAGCGCGCTGAACACGGCCGAAGGCACGCGCAACCAGGCAGGCTCGAAAGGCACGCAAGCGCTCCAGGCCTTGATCAGTAGAAAGTACAACGGAGGATTGTTCTCCGTGCGAAACATGGCCCACAGGTCGCTGAGCGACTGTTGAGACCAATGCACGGTGAAGGGTTCATCGATCGTCAGTTCGTTCACGCCCAGCCAGCACAACTTCAATCCAGCGTTCAGCAGCAACAACAGAGCGATGAGCGCGCGATCGGAAAGTTGAAGAGGGGCGCGCATCAAACCTTGATCGAGAGCAAGTAGTGCGGTCCGATGCCGGGGATGTCGAACTCGCCACCATGGGTGGTGAAGCCGAGCTTCGCGTAGAAGGGAAGGGCGTTCTCCCGGGCGTTGCACCAGAGCAGCTCGCCCTGTCGCGCGCGTAGATGCTCCAATGCGAAATGGATCAGGCTGCGACCAAGGCCCGCTCCTCGTAGTTCAGGTTCCGTGGCCATGCCCCGCAACCGATGTTGCTTCCCACCTTTCAACGATGGGCAGTCCTCCTTGTAGAACGAGCCGATGCAGAGGATGCGCCCTTCTTCGACGGTGGCCAGGTGGAAGGTATCCGCGTCATTGTCATGTGGATAGTCGCAGTCCGCCAGGGTCATATGCGGACGCAGCACCTTGTGGCGTAGGGGCCAGATCTCGCGTGCCGTGATGAAGCGGATGGGCATTGGGGACAGAAGCAAGGTAAGCCCGATGGGGGTCAGGTCTCGGCGGCAGGTCCGGGCGGAGTTGGGGTCGGTGCCGCGACCTCCTGAACCTCCTCTTCTTCCAGCACGAAGCGATTGTAGTACGAGATGAGGAGGGTGGTCATGGGTAGGGCGATGATCATGCCGACCAGACCGAGCAAGGAGCCCCAAACGGACAAGGCGAGCAGGATGTAGGCGGGCTGGAGACCGGTGTTCTTCCCTTGGATCCACGGCGTGAGCACGAAGCCTTCAATGCCCTGCACGACGGCGTAAACGACCAAGGCCAGTGCCATGATGGTGGCGAAGGAGCCGTGTGTGTCGAGCGCCAGCAGTCCAGCACTGAAGGCCACCGGCACCACGCTGAGGATAGCGAAGTACGGGATGAGGCTGAGCAACCCGGCCAGCAACCCGAGCACGATGGCCATGGGAAGCCCCATGAGGCTGAAGCCGATGATGTACAGCACGCACATGATCCCGGCGATCTTCAACTGACCCCGGAAGTACAGGTTCATCACCCGCTCCAGGTCGTTCACGACGCCCACCACACGGTCGCGGTAGGTTGCTGGGATGTGGACCGTCCAGTTCGCCTTCAGCCGTTCCTCATCGATCATGATGAAGACCAGATAAATGAAGGTTGTGAAAACACCGACAAGACCGAGCAGCCAACCGAACACATTGGTCAGGCCTTGCCAGAAACCGGGCAGCACCTTTTTCGCCACGTTCATCAGGTTCTCTCCGGTGAGGTATTGCTGAACATCGATGGTGCCCATGGACCGGAGCGCTTCTTGGAACAGGGGTTGGTCCTGCAGTTGTTGTTCCCAGGCCGGCAATTCCTCGGACATCAGCCGGGCGAAGTGCTGTGCCTCATGGGTGATCATCGGGACCAGCAACATGAAGAGGCCGGTGATCACCAGGGCGAGCACCAGCAAGGTGATGCTCACGGCGGCCGTGCGGTTCTTCACCAGCTTTTGCACCCGCTGCACACCGGGCTCCAACAAGTAGGCAAGCAGCAAGGCGATCAGGAAGGGCACGAGCACCGCGCGCAACGTGAACAGCAACCAGCCCACGATGGCGAGGATGGCCAGCATGAGCACAAGGTGCAGAAAGCGGCCAACGGAGATGGTGCGGTCGGTGATCATTCGGCTGTTGGGTTCCTGCGAAGAAAGGAAAGCGCTGCGTCGGTCTTTCGGTCGTCCGCGGATGTGCTGCCGACCTCGATCCGACGCTCTGCGTTCCGCACGAAGAGCTTGGTGCGTCCATCCTTCTGCTCCTCCTGTTCCCATGTCCACTCAGAGGTGACGCTGACCCGTTCCATGGTGCTGAAAGGAAGCGTAAGGTCGCCGAAGAGCGTAGGGTGATCCACGATGGTGAGGCTGTCCTTCTCAACGAGAACGCTGCGGGGCGGACGGGCCAAGGCCGACCACATGAAGAATAAGAAGATGACCGATGCTGACCAGCGACCCACCGCCCAAGGGGAAAGCCAGCGTCGAAAAGGGAAGGATATCACCGCGAGCACCCCACCTGCCAGCAACGCTGCCAGAGCGGCCATGCCGATGCGCTCCATTCGTGTTGTCGTGGCCACAGAGAACTGTGGACCACTTTGGGGTAGCAGATAGCCGTTGCGAAAAATCTGCAGAGTATGATGATCCGTGGTGACGGATACGGTCTGATACATGTCGACGAACTGAACGATCAGCACCGGGATCCCGATCACGAGGAGCCCAAGGCCGAGAGCATGCAGGCCTGTACGCGTGTTGTCATCCAACTCGGCCATCGTCGCCGGCGCTTACTTGTGGTAGCGCCAATCCTGTCCGGCCTTGATGGCTTTTAGGGAAGCGTAGATCAATCGGATCACGCTCTCCACATCCTTGCGGTTCACGCTTTCCACCGTGGTGTGCATGTAGCGCAGGGGCAGGCTGATGAGGGCGCTCGGTACGCCGGCGGCTCCGTAGGCGAAGGCATCGGTGTCCGTACCTGTGGCACGGCTCACTGCGGAACGTTGGAAGTCGATCTTCTCACGCTTAGCAGCGTCGATGATCACCTTCAGTACGTTGTTGTGCACGGCAGGACCGTAGGCGAGCACCGGTCCGCTGCCACAGGCCACATCACCGTTGCTGATCTTGTTCATCATCGGTGTCTGCGTGTCATGCGTCACGTCGGTCACGATCGCCACGTCGGGCTTGATGCGCTCCACGATCATCTCGGCACCGCGCAGGCCCACTTCCTCTTGTACGCTGTTGGTGATGTACAGGCCGAAAGGCAGCTTGGTGCGGTCCTCTTTGATGAGGCGCGCCACCTCAGCGATCATGAAGCCGCCCATGCGGTTGTCCAATGCACGGCCCACGAAGTGCTTGCCGTTGAGGATCATGAATTCGTCCTCGTAAGTGATCACACAGCCCACGTGAACGCCGAGCTTCTCCACTTCCTCCTTGCTGTCGCAACCGCAGTCCAGGAAGATGTTCTCAAGGCTGGGCACGGGGTCGTTCTTGCCGTTGCGCACGTGGATCGCGGGCCAGCCGAAGATGGCTTTTACGATGCCCTTGTCGGTGTGGATGTTCACACGCTTGCTGGGAGCGATCAGGTGGTCACTGCCACCGTTGCGGCGCACGTAGATGAAGCCGTCCTTGGTGATGTAGTGGACGAACCAGCTGATCTCGTCCGCATGCGCTTCGATCACCACCTTGTACTTGGCGGTAGGGTTGATCACGCCCACCGAGGTGCCATAGGGGTCCACGAAGTGATCGTCCACGAACGGTTTCACGTAGTCGAGCCAGAGCTTCTGGCCCTTGGTCTCGAAACCGGTGGGGGAGGCGTTGTTGAGGTATTGCTCCATGAAGGCCATGGAACGGGGGGTGAGCAGGCTCTTGGCCGGCTTGCGGGGGGGGCTTTTCTTGGCCATGCGTTCGCTTTGCGGTGTGTCGTTAGCGCTTGGGGCGAAGGTATCCGGGCACTCCGGGGGCGAACCTCCTGGTCCAGGATACGTATGAACAGTCGCCGTGCGAAAAAAATGCGGCAAAGTCATGGTCCACAGGTACATCCTCCCGGTCCTGTCCTTCCTGATCACCCTTGTGCCCGCCCAGCTCTTCGGTCAATCCGATCCGGAGAGCCTGCGTCGTGCACAGGAGGCCGTCAAGAAGGGCGATGCCTTCTTCGATGATGGCGGTGCCCACTTCGGTCAGGCCCTGGCCCTTTACGAACAGGCCTACGGCAGCATGGAGAACGATGCGGCGCTGAACTTGAAGATCGGCCTGTGCCATCTGAACGGTAAGTACCACCACAAGTCGCTGGTTTATTTTCAGCGTACGGCGGAACTGGACCCTTCCATGCCACGCATTCACTTCCTGCTCGGTTATGCCTACCAGCTGAACGCCGATTGGGACCAGGCCATCGTGGAGTTCGAGAAGCACAAGCAGGCGAACCGCGGATTCATGGATCCGGTGGACACCTACAATCAGTACGACAAGCACATCACTGAATGCAAGCATGGCAAGGGTTTCTCCGCTGCGCCAGTGCGTGCACAGATCGAGAACATGGGTCCTGCCATCAACAGCGAAGTGGCCGACTACGGCGTGCTGATCTCCGCAGACGGCGAGCAGATGATGTTCACCAGTCGACGGGCCAATACCACCGGAGGAAAGCTGAACAAGGCGACGAACGAGTACTTCGAGGACATCTATTCCTGCCGCATGGCCAACGGTGTGTGGAGCGAACCAGCTCCCATGATGCCACCTGTGAACACCAACGGCAACGACGCCTCGGTCGGCCTCTACAACGATGGTCGAACGATGGTGATCTACCGTGATGAGAAAGGTACCGGCGACCTGTACGAGAGCCGTCGTACTGGAGCTTCCTGGTCCGCACCGGTGGCCATGGGGCCCAAGATCAATTCCAAAGGCCACGAGAGCAGCGCCTGGTACAGCTTCGATCGCCAGTGGTTCTATTTCGTGAGCGATCGCGAAGGTGGGATCGGTGGCCAGGACATCTGGCGCAGTCGCTGGTCAGAGGACGAGAAAGGTTGGGGCGAAGCGGAGAACCTGGGTCCCATGGTGAACACCATCCACGATGAGGACGGCATCTTCGTGCACCCCGATGGTCGCACGATCTACTTCAGCAGCAAGGGCCACACCAGCATGGGAGGCTACGATGTGTTCAAGAGCGAACTCGAAGGAGAACAGTGGTCCAAGGCCGTGAACCTTGGCTGGCCGGTGAACGGTCCGGATGATGACCTCTACTTCGTGCTCACCGCTGATGGTTCCACGGGCTACTTCAGCAGTGTGCGCCAGAGCGGTATGGGCGAGGATGACCTGTACAGCGTGAACTTTCTGCCGGATGAGACGGCCCATGACATGGCGAACGACGCCGGCGGTGCGACGGTGAATACCGAAGGGAACAGTGGTACGGTGATGTTGAAAGGCCGCGTAAGGGACTTCAAGTTGCTCGCTGGCATGGAAGCTTCCATCGACATTCTGGATCTGACAGATGCCCATCTCGTGGCACGTTTCCACAGTGATGCGGAGACCGGCGAATTCATGGTCGTGGTGCCCGCTGGACATGACTATGCCATGCACGTCAGGGCCAACGGCTATTTGTTCCATTCCGAGAATGTCTCAGTGCCTACCGATGGTGGCTCGGTGAACGATCTGGCCATGGACATCTCCCTGCAACCGATCGAGAAGGGTCAGCAGGAAGTGATGCGCAATCTGTTCTTCGAGAAGGATCGCGCTGATCTCTCGAAGAACTCATTCGCGGAACTGGGCCAGTTGCTGGTGATGTTACGCGAGAACCCCTCGGTACGAGTGGAAGTGGGCGGCCATACGGACATTGATGGGACCGCCAGCCACAACGAAGAGCTCAGCAGTGCGCGTGCCCAGGCTGTAGCGGATCACCTCATCGCCAACGGCATCCGTGCTGATCGTGTGGAGTCCAAAGGCTACGGCGCTGCCAAGCCTGTGGCTCCGAACGATAGCGAAGAGAACAAACGCCTCAACCGCCGCACCGAGATCAAGGTGCTCTGAGCCTCACGACAAGGATCTTGAACGCGAAAGGGTGAGAGGACCAGGTCCTTTCACCCTTTCGCTCTTGCATGCGGTCCTATGGCTTGGCAACGCGGGTGGTCCACCGCTGTTCCGCGGTCTCCACAACGATGGAGTAGGCACCGCTGCTCAGATCGCGGAGGTCGAGCGGTTCGCTCGATAGGGTGGGCCTTTTCACAACGTTGCTTCGAACCGTCCTTCCCAAGGCATCGAGCACGGTGATCCGGAATGCACTCGAACCATGTCCTTCCACCGATAGGGCGAACATCCCTGCACCATCCAGCGGCCACAGGTCCAATAGAGGAGCCGATTCCTCCACAAGGGTTCCCACGCTCAAACTGACGCAGAACCCAGTGCTTTCGACGCTGCCGAACGCTCCACCGCTGGCGATCGTGCCCAGATCCGGGTTGGTCACCGTATAACTGCCGTTGCCATTGTCGCAGCAAATGCCATCCCCGTAGCGATCCTCGATCGTGAAGGTGTAGCAGCCCTGGTCGAGGCAGAGGGTAATGGTCTCCGTGGTCTGATCCTCGTGCCCGCCATACGGACCACCGTTGGCCACGGACTGCCCCGTAAGATCATTCGTGATGCTCCACGAGGTTTCACCGGGGTAGTCATCGAAGGTGATGGTGATGCCGATCGGGTTGGGCAGTACAGTAACGTTGAACGACGCGGTGTGGTCGTCAGAGCCGAAGCTGTTCGATACGGTCAACGTGGCACTGTAGGTGCCCGCCGAGGGGTAGGTGACGACGGGTGCTGCACTAGTGCTTGTGGATGGCGATCCGCCGGGAAAACTCCAAGTCCAGTCCGGTTCAGCTTCCAACGAGGCGTCATGGAAGGTGATGGTGCCGCCAGCGCAGATGTCCGTGCTGCTGGTGGTGAACGCGGCCACGGGCGGTGCCCCGCTCAACGTGAAGAGGTCGCTCTCCCATAGACCTCGACCGAATGTGGCAGCGCGGAGCCTCCCACTGCCAGCATGCACTTCCAGTTCCGTGATCACACAATTGGGAAGGCCCTGTCCGAAAGGTTGCCATGTACTGAGCTGTGGGGTGGTGTAGAACACGCCAAGGTCCGTGCCCACGTAGAGTCCGTCGGTACCGGGTTCCATCACGATGGTGTTCGCCGGTACGTTCGGCAGGTTGCCACTGCGGTTGGTCCAGGTGGTGCCCCCATCCGTGCTTTCGAATACCTTTTCCCCATTCGCGTAGCCTGAGAGGCTAACGAACAAGTGCTGTGCGTTCAGCGGGTCCACAGCGATCGCTGTGATCACTTGGCCGGGAAGCGTGGTGCCGATCACCTGCCACGAATTGCCGTTGTCGGTGGAAAGGCGCATGGTGAGGTCATCCGCATAGTAGATGACGCCCGCTTGTGAGGGTGCGAGCGCTAAGGCCTGAATGTTGCGCGTAACGCTGAAGGTGCTCTTCTGCGTCCATGATTGTCCGCGGTCGTCGCTGCGCCAGATGTTCTTGTAGCCGGCCCACAGCACGTCGTTGTTGTTCGGGTCGATGGCGAACGGTGTTACCCAAGCGCCTTCCTCTGTGATCGGCCAGGAGATGTTGAAATAAGTAGCGAAACCATCGTCGCTGCGGAACAGGCCGCCGTTCTGCTGCATGCCATACATCACCAACGGTTCGCCCGGAGTGATGGCACACTCCATGCCGTCAGCGCCGAGCACATGCGTCCAAGTGGAATTGTCGAACAGGTTGCAGCCATTGTCCTGTGCACCCACCAGGATCAGCTCCGCGTCATCAGGGCTTCCCCCCAACCGGTACAGCTGAGCGATGTTGAGCCCCGCGCTCAGGTCGGTCCAGCTATCGCCAGCGGAGGTACTGCGGAAAATGCCCCCATCACTACCGACGTACAAGCGGTTGCCCACAATGCTCAAGTGATGGATGTCCGCATGCGTGTAGCCGAAGATGGATGGATAGGACCAATGTGACTTCACGTCCCAAGTGCTCCCACCGTCACTGCTGCGCCATACGTTCACACCGCCCACATGCACCTGCTGCGCATTGGTCGGACTGACCACGATGGCCATGTCGTACCAGCTCTGACCGCCGGCATCGGTTCCGTTCTCATAGTAGCCGAAAATGTTCGGGCTGTTGCTGCGCAGGCTGAAGCTGGTGCCACCGTTGGTGCTGCGGTAGAGGCCCTGGTAACCCGCGTCGTCCTCACGCCCTGCGAGCACGTACACCATGCTTGGGTCCGCTGCGGACACGCCAATGCGCATCCTGTTCACGTCTGCGGCCACCGGTAGTCCGAGCGTAATGGGGTTGAAGATGCTTCCGCCGTCGGTGCTACGGAAGAACTGATCGGTACAGGCATATACGACGGTAGGGTCGGTCGGTTTGAAGGCCACATCACGGAAGCGACCCTCGGCCACTTTCGCCCACACGGCGCCACCGTCACTGGTCTTCCATAGACCATGGCTGGTGGCGCAGAACAGGGTTTGCGGATCAGTGGGATGCATGCGCAGCGTGTTCGTGGTCCGCACCTGTGCGGTGAGCCAATCGAGGCCGGTGGCGGCCCAGGTGGCACCGTTGTCTGTGCTCTTGATCACGCCCATGCTGTAGGTGTCGGTGCCATCACCGTCACCCGTGGCCACATAGATGGTCCCGTTCACCGGGTCGATGGCGATGCCGCTGACGCCCAGTGATGGCAGGTCGGAGAACAAGGCCGACCAGCTGAGACCATTGTCGGTGCTCCGCCAAAGCCCGCCAGCAGGTGTTCCCGCGTAGAGCGTGGTCGGGGTGTTGGGGTCCTCAGTGATCACGTTCACGCGACCATTGCCGGGGTTGTAGCTGGTGGAGAGCCAGCTCGTGGGGCCAATGGCGGTCCAGTTCGCGGCACTGCGTCCGGTGGCGGCATGTTGCATGGAACGCACGTTGCGCCAGGCATCCGCGTACGCCACGGGATCGGGGCGTGTGCCATTTTGGCTCCGTGGGGCCATGAACCAAGCCCAGCGCTCGAACGCTTTGCGTCCCTTACTGCGCTCAACAGGATGGCTCTGCGCCCAAGCGTCATATGCGCTGCGCACTTGGCCGAAGGGTACGGCGGGGTCCTGCATCAGTTCGACCCATTGCTGGGCCTGTGTGACGGAGAGCATCAAAGAGAACAGGGCGAGCGCCCAAGTACGGAGCAGGATCATCGGGGGTGGGATACTTTTGCGAAGATACCCGATGAGCGAACGCCGGTCAGCCCCTCCTGCATCCCCGGAGACGACGCTCGGACTTAGCGTCCTGCGCACGCGAGATGGTTCATGCACGGTTTACGATCACAAGCTGGACGAGCGCTACCACAGCGTACATGGGGCCGTGCAGGAGAGCTTTCATGTGTTCATCCGCATGGGGCTGGAAGCCACCGCGGCCATTCCCTTGCGCGTGCTTGAAGTGGGGCTGGGAACCGGACTGAACATGTTGCTCACGTGGGTGGAGGCTGACCTTACCGGGCGAAACGTGGCGTACACCGCCCTCGAGCCCTTTCCCTTGTCGCTTGCACTTCTCGTGGAAATGGACCACACCGCTGCGCTGGAACTACCTGAGCGGAGCGGACCTTTCCTTGAACTGATGACGCTGAAGGAAGGAGCGATCGCACAAGCCTCTGCGACATTCAACTTCCAAGTGCTTGCAACGCCCGTGCAGGAGTTCGACCGGTCAGCCGCATACGACCTCATTTACTTCGATGCCTTCGGTCCGGCCACCCAACCCGGGATGTGGACACTTGACGTGTTCCAGCGCATGTTCAATGCGCTCGCACCGGGCGGTATCCTTGTGACCTATTGTGCGAAAGGAGCTGTACGCCGCACCATGCAGGCCGCTGGCTTCATCACGGAACGTGTCCCCGGTCCTGTTGGAAAGAAGGAGATGCTGCGTGCGCGCAAACCTGATTAGGCATATCCATATTCGCACGAATTCCGGCCACCATGTCCATCACCGTACGCGTCTATGGTCTGCTGCTTCACAACGGAAGTGTGCTTCTCGCCGACGAGTTCATCAAAGGGCAACGCATCACCAAGTTCCCGGGTGGGGGTCTAGAGTTCGGGGAAGGCCTGAAGGACTGCCTCATGCGTGAGATCCGCGAGGAGATGGGCGTGGAGGCGTTGGCGCCCGTGCATTTCTACACCACCGATTTCTTCCAGCAGAGCGTATTCCACAGTACGCCCATGCAGGTGGTCAGCGTGTACTACACGTTCCGCGTAGCGGAACCGCTCGCCATCCCTGTGGTGAACGTGCCTTTCGGAGGTCTCACCGGTCCGCAGGATCAGGAGGTGTTCAGGTGGTTGCCGCTTGATGGTGCGCGGGTCGAGGCCATGAGCCTGCCCATCGACCGGGTGGTGCTGGGGATGTTGTTGAACGGTTGATCCAAGAGGCTTGGGAGCTCCACCTAGCAATTACCTTTCGATCATGAGCATTG
>JADZGG010000185.1 GCA_020854015.1 Flavobacteriales bacterium | reverse complement strand
GTGAAGCACGCCCACCACACGGTCCATGGTGTCCTCGTACACTGGCACACGTGAAAATCCGCTTTCCACGATCGCTGCGATCAGTTCCTGGAAGCTGAGGTCTTTGTTGAACGCAATGACGCCCGTCCTCGGGTGCATGACCTGCCGCACTTCAATGTTGCCGAACTTCACGATGCCCCGAAGGATCCGCTGTTCCTCGGCGGTCGTGTTCGGGTCGTTGGTCAGGTCCAGGGCATGCCCCAGCGCGTCGGCGTCGATGTTGGTGCTGCGTTTTTTGAATCGTTTCTCAATGAAGGAGGTGCTCCTGATGAGCGTCTCGTTCACAGGGCTCCAGAACCAGCGCAGTCCTACGAGCATCTTGGACAGGGAAAGTGCCACGCTCATGGCATGGGAGGTGGCGTAGACCTTCGGTAACACCTCGCCGAACAACAGGATGATGAACGTGACCACAAGCACCTGGATCGCGAACACGAGATATTCGGGCATCCGGGAGAAGTCCACCAGCCCGTTCATCACGATCGTACTGAATACGGTGATGCCCACCATCGAGAAGTTGTTCATCACCAGTATGGTGGCCAACAGCCGGCGCGGGCGGGAGAGCAGGTCAAGCACAGGTGCCGCTTTCGGGCCACCGTGTTCCTTCAATTCCCGAAGCTGAGCGGCCGTCAGGGAAAAGAGGGCGACCTCGCTGGCGCTCATGCATGCACAGATACCCAGCAGCACGAGGATGACCACGATGGCCGCCAAGGTCAGCACATCGGGTGTGCCGGATTGCAGAAGGATGTTCAGGGAGGTTGACACGGGGAACGTAACGCGGTCTCACCCGATCAGTTTCGCCCTGACAGGTGAAAGACGTGCGAGGGCGATGTTCAGAAAGGCAGGTCGTCCAGATCGTCGGGACCGGCCGCAGGTCCAGCTGCCATCGGAGCACCAGCGGGTTCCTGCTGGCGCTGAGGCTGTGCCGCCATAGGTGATCCACCTTCCGCACGATCTGTCGGGCGGTCAAGCAGGTTCATTTCGTCCGCCTGGATCTCCGTGGTGTAACGCGTGTTGCCTTCCTTGTCCTGCCACTGACGGGTGCGGAGCTTGCCTTCCACGTACACCTTGCTGCCTTTGCGCAGGTACTTCTCAGTGATCTCCGCCAGGCCGCGCCAAGCCACGATGCTGTGCCACTCGGTCTGTTCCCGCTTTTCGCCGGTGGTCTTGTCCTTGTAGGTCTCGCTGGTGGCGATGCGGAAATTGGCCACGGAAGCGCCGTTCTGTAGATGGCGTACCTCGGGATCGGCGCCAAGGTTGCCGATCAGGATCACTTTGTTGACTCCGGACATGGATGAAAGGAATGGACTCCAAAGATAACCCCTGTCCCGAAGCCTCCCGGGATCGTGGATAACATGGTCGGTTCAGGAAAAGAGGTCCTCGCCGTGCTCGCTTTCAAGGAACCGCTCGATCAGCCTCGGCACAGCGTGGTCCTTCAGTTCAGTTGGGCCGACCAGGAACCAACCCTCCGGCATGGTGCTCCGCCTCGGATCAACGACGTTCCAAAAACGGGCCTGGATCACTTGATGACTTAGCACATGGCGCACGGGACCGGCCAGGGCCACCAATTCAGGCTGGTAGCCCAAGAGGTCCTTAGCGCTCCGCGACACTTGGGCCTTGTTGCCAGCACCATCCGTTTCGATCAAAGGTGGTTGGTAGAGGTCGCGCCAGATGTCTTTCCCGGTGCGCTGGTGCAGCCAGACCCGCTCGCCGGAGCGGATGATCAGGTAGTGGAAGTAGCGATCGCGGACCTTGATCTTCCCGACCTTCACAGGTAGCCGGTCGATGCGTCCTTCCTTCCGGGCAATGCAACGGCTGGACAGGGGGCAGTCCTCACAGGCGGGGTTGCGTGGCAGACAGACGGTCGCCCCCAGTTCCATCACGCTCTGGTTGTGGTCCCCGGGGCTCTTCGGGTCCAACAGGCTGTAGGCAAGTTCCCGAAAGGCCTTGCGTCCCTCGGAGGAATCGATCGGCGTGTCGATGCCGAACACACGCGCCAGCACCCGGTAAACGTTCCCATCGACCACCGCCTCGGGCCGGTCGAAGACGATGGATGCGATGGCGGCCGCTGTGTAGTCGCCTATACCCTTCAGTTTCAACAGCTCCGGAAAGGAGGAGGGAAAGGTGCCGCCATGCTCTTGTACCACCTGCCGGGCTGCTGTCATCAGATTGCGCGCCCGGCTGTAATAGCCGAGACCCTGCCACAGTTTCATGACCGCCCCTTCAGGCGCTGCTGCCAGGTCGGCCACCGTAGGGTACTGCTCAACGAACCGTTCGTAGTAGGCGGTCCCTTGGTCTACCCGGGTCTGCTGGAGGATCACCTCGCTGAGCCAGATGCGGTACGGGTCGCGGGTCCTGCGCCAGGGCAGATCGCGGCCATGGGCCCGGTACCAAGGGGCCAGGCGCTGGCTGAACCATGAACGTGTTGACATACAGGCGCAAAGATGGGTTGGAGAAGGATCTGAAAAGTCTATCTTTGCGGCCCCAAAACCTTGAAGGGCAATGACGAAGGCAGAGCTGGTCGGCATCATCGCGAAGCGCACCGGGATCGAACGCACTGTAGTGCTGACGACCTTGGAGGCCTTCATGGAAGAGGTGAAGACCAGCCTGGAGAAGGGTGAGGACGTGCACCTTCGTGGCTTTGGGAGTTTCGTGGTGAAGCATCGCGCGCAGAAGACGGGTCGTATCCTGTCGCGTAACACCACCATCATCATTCCGGCCCATGACGTGCCTGCGTTCAAGCCGGCCGACACCTTCGTTGACAAGGTGAAGGGCCGTAGTGCAGTGAAGGCATGAAGAAGTTGGGAAAGCCCCAATGGCTGATGGTCGGCGGGGCTGTGTTGGTGACCGTTCTTTTGGTATTGGCGCCCCGGACCCCCTCGGGCAAGGCGGAAGCGAACGCGGCGAGCGCCCGTGTGAGCGAAGATCCCAACAGCGGTTCCACACCTCAGGTGGACGGCCCGTTGAGCAAGGACCCTCGCGTTGCCGCCATCCTCGCAGAGCTCAATGCGGGAGGACCTCCCATGCAGATCATCCTCAAGCTGCGCGACCTGGCCGAGAAGGAACCCGACAATGCGGAAGCCCAATTCCACCTGGGCGTGTTCAGCTGGCAGACAGGCCAGTACGACAAGTCCATGGACCGGTTCCGCAAGGTGATCGCTTTGGACCCGAAAGGGTACCCCGACGCCTACGCCTTTCTGGGGCGCGCCTACGCTTCGCTCGACAGCACTACGCTGGCGGTGGAAGCGCTGACCACTTACAAGACACTGGTGACCGATACGGCCCTTTCCAACGGGGCACAACGGCTCATCGACGAATTAGAACATAAAGGATCGTAACCATGCCCTGCGGAAAGAAGCGCAAGCGCCATAAGATGGCGACACACAAACGCAAGAAGCGTCTTCGGAAGAACCGTCACAAGAAGCGCACCCGCTAAAGGGCGCTTGTGACCGAGCCTGCCCGTCCTACCGCTTCGCGGGGACGGGCTTTCGGTCATGTGATCGCACATCCATGCGGATCGTGCATTCGTTTCCGAACATCCTTCTGGCATGAGCGTCGACCTGATCATCCGTGCCACTGAGGGGGAGGTCGCCATCGCACTGATGCGCGACAAGCTCCTCATGGAGTTGCATCGTGAACGCACCGAGCGTGGGTTCACCGTGGGCGATATCTATCTGGCCAAGGTGCGCAAGGTCGCGCCAGGCCTCAATGCCGCGTTCGTGGACGTGGGCCATGAGAAGGACGCCTTTCTCCACTACTTCGATCTGGGGCCACAGTATCGCAATAGCTACAAGTTCGCCAAGGGAGCTGTCAGCGGAAGCATCACCAGCCCCTTGCTGGACAGTTGGAACCCGGAGGCCGACATCACCAAGGATGGCAAGATGGCGGACGTCATCAGTGCCAGCCAGAGCATTCTGGTGCAGATCGCCAAGGAGCCCATCAGCACCAAAGGTCCAAGGCTTTCCGCAGAAGTCACCATCGCAGGGCGCTATATGGTGCTCGTGCCCTTCATCAACAAGGTCAGCATCAGCAGCCGGATCACCGATGAGGTGGAGCGCAAGCGGCTGAAGGAGCTGATGCACGCCATCCGCCCGAAGAACTTCGGCATGATCATCCGCACCAACGCGGAAGGCAAGCGCACGGAGGACCTCGAGGCCGACCTCAAGAACTTGATGTCGCGGTGGGATGTGATGTTCCACAACTTGAAGAACGCGATCGCTCCTAAGCGGCTGTTGGGTGAGATCGATCGAACCAGTGCAGTGCTGCGCGACGTGTTGAACAAGGACTTCACGAACATCCATGTGAACGATGAGCTCCTTACCGAGGAGATCTACCAGACGCTGGAGAAGACCGCCCCCGAGAAGAAGGGCATTGTGAAGCACTACAAGGGCAAGCTCGACATCTTCGACAACTTCGGGGTCAACAAGCAGATCAAGCAGGCTTTTGGCAAGCAAGTCGTCCTGCCCAGTGGGGCTTATCTGGTGATCGAGAAGACCGAGGCCATGCACGTCATCGACGTGAACAGCGGCGGTCGCAAGGGCAGCGGCGCGAAGGACCAGGAGCACAACGCGCTGGACACCAACGTGGAGGCCGCCAAGGAGATCGCCCGCCTGCTGCGACTTCGCGACATGGGCGGTATCATCTGCGTGGACTTCATCGACCTCTACGAACCGGAGAACCGCCGGATCCTGCACAAGGAGCTGAAGGACGCCATGGCCGATGACAAGGCCAAGCACAACGTGCTTCCGCCGAGCCGCTTCGGGGTGATCGAGATGACGCGCCAGCGCGTGCGTCCTGAAACGGAGATCGACACGAGCGAGAGCTGCCCCACCTGCGGCGGCACTGGCGAAGTGAGCGCCCCGGTCCTCATCATCGACGAGATCGAGAACGCGCTGAACTACCTGCACACCGAGAAGGACATGAGCGGCATTACGCTCAAGGTGCACCCCTTCATCGCCGCCTACCTCACCAAAGGCCTGTGGAGCATCCAACGCAAGTGGTGGTGGCGCTGGCGTAAGAACGTGACCATTGTGGGCGAGGGCGCCAGCCAGTACCTCGACTTCCACATGTTCGACGCGGACGGGAAGGAGATCCCGCTGTAAGTCGCAGGCATCCTACCGCGCCAATCCCGTCTACCTTCGTGGATGGCGATGCGTTTGATACTCCTTTCCGCGCTACTCAGTTGCTGCGCGATGACTTACGGGCAATGGGATTACGCTTGGGCGATCGACAATACATCGCCAGGCGCCATCGGTGAAGCGTTCGATTGCGCTGCCTCGCCCGACGGCGGTGCCGTCGTCACGGGCTGGCATTTAGGCGTGATCGGCTTCGGCTCCTTTCTGGCCGTGGAGCCTGCTGGCATGTACGGCTTCGTGGCACGGTTCGACCAATCCGGTGCTTTCCTGTGGGCACACTCGATCTCCACCTCTTATTACAACAACCTTCAATATCCGATCAGTTGCGCGATCGATCCGGCAGGGAACACCTTCATCGCCGGTCGCTTCATGGCCACCCTTTCCCTGGATGGCGTCGCGCTCCTGGTGAACCCTGATTCCATGGGTACCTTACTGCCCTACGTCCTTCGTTTCAGTTCCCTCGGGTCCCTTGATTGGGCCCAGGCGGTCGGATGGGGCCCTGGTCCTGCGTACCTGCAGGACATGACAGTGGACGCACAAGGGAACGTGCTGGTCGTCGGTTGTCGCGGGGACTACCATGGCGCGTTGATGAAGCTCGACGGATCCAATGGGAGCCCCCTCCTACAGGTCTTCGCCACCGACCCGGTCTCCATCCTGCACACGGTGGGGACGGATACGCTCGGAGGCATCTATTTCCAAGGTGAATCCGGAGGCCCGTTCACCTTTGGTGGCATATCCTGTCCCGTAGGGCCGGGTACTTCGCCCGAGTTCTTGGGAAAGGTCGATCAGAACGGGGATGCCCAGTGGTTCTTCGTGCCGTCCGCGGCATCGGCCGGCACGGTGGGCGCCCCGCTCGTTCAGGAGCACCGGTTCGCGGTCACGCAGGATGGACATTGCTATGCGCTGTGCAGGCATTCCGTGGTGATCGGTGGCGACACCATCGGAGAGGAACCGGGCAATTATGGTCTCTATGCTGTCGATGCCGCAGGGAACGTGCTTTGGGGAAGGGATCTCGTGGCCACAGGCTTGGTCCGGTATTCGTGCATCGCCGCCGCTCCCGACGGGCAATTGCTTGCTGTCGCCTCCTACTGGGGGAATGGCAACGACTTGGTCGAAGGCCCCGTGTTCTGCGATCCATTGGTCGGGAGCACCTTCCTCGTGGCGCGGTACGACCAGCTCGGTGCGCTCACAGGTCTTGTACAAGGGCCGTCAAACGTTGGCCCGCCGGTCCCTCAGATGCGCTTCAACGGTTTTAGCGTGGCGGCGCTTCCCACGGGCGAACCCTTGGTGTGCGGCTCTTTCATGGCACCACAGCCCGAGTTCGGACCCTCCATGCTGACAGGAGGGGGGGATAATGAGCCTTTTCTCGCTTCCATGGGCCCCGGCCCCCTCGTGCTTGGTACTGCGCCGGAGAAGGATCGTACGGCGCTGTCGTTGGCCCCTGTGCCGGCGAACGCGCTTGTCCGTGTCAGATCGTCCAACGGTTGCAACGGAGGGGTGGAGGTGTTCGACGTGACCGCCAGGCCGATCGCACGGACCTGGCTGGTGAACGGCACGGTTGAGCTTGACAGTTCAACCTGGCCAAGCGGTGCCTATGTGGCCCGGCATCCCGAATCCGGTGTCGCCGTCCGGTTCGTGGTCTCGCATTGAGGCGGGCCTGTTCGAGGTCCCGACATCTGCTGCATCTTCGCAGCACCATGCCCCTCGCCAAGCAGTTCTCTCCCTCGGAAGCCCTCGACAAGGCCCGTCGGTACTGCGCTGTTCAGGAGCGTGGCCACCAGGAAGTGCGCGACAAGCTTTATGGCTGGGGGCTTCACCGGGCGCAGGTGGAGGATGCCATCGGGCGGCTTATCGGCGAAGGCTTTCTGAACGAACAGCGTTTCGCTGAGACTTTCGCTGTGAGCAAGTTCCACCAGAAGGGCTGGGGCCGCATTAAGATCGAGCATGAGCTGAAGGCCCGTCGGATCTCCCCCCCCTGCATCAAGCTGGGGCTGAATGCTATTGACGAGGAGGAGTACGTGGTCACCGTGAAGCGTCTTGTCCAACGGCGGTGGGCGTTGG
>JADZGG010000184.1 GCA_020854015.1 Flavobacteriales bacterium | reverse complement strand
CATGGCGAGGCGTGGGTCCTCGGCGGGGATCTTCATCGCACGGTCACTTTCGGCGATGGAGGAGACCTCAATGCTCGCATAATCCAAGGGAGCCCCATCCGGGAGCGAGCCGGGTTGCCGCATGGCGATCTCGCTCACGACCCTGTATGGTGAGGTGCCGATCATTGAGAACAACGCCTCGGCCATACCGAGATCTGCGCCACCCGCACCGCGCACATCGATCACAAGCGTGCGCAGATCGCTCGACCGCACTTCCTGCAAGAACAGATCCACCATTCGAGCAGCATCGATGTCATAGGCCCGAAGTGTATCCGCATCCAAGCTCCTGCAGGTGATCCAAGCGGCATGTTCATCGCCGAAAGGTTCCAGTCGCCATGGGCGAAGCCGTGCCGTGGCAGGCCTGTAGGAACTCGCGATCTCTTCACCGGTAAGTGACCTCATGATGGTGCTGGTCAGCGCTCCATCCTTGGCCTCATGCTCTATGGTGTGCTGTGGTCGGTATCCGTAAAGAAGCGCGTGCAAGTGCAGAAAGTCACGCTCGATCTGACGTATCACGAAGACCTCATCATATCCGTCGGTCCGGACCAAGGCTCCCAGTTCGCTCAGCATCCGCTCCATGGGAATGCCGTCGATGCTGCGGATCCGCTGACCAGAAGGAATGGACCGGAAGCCCATCAACTCCTCTTCGAGGTATGCCTGACCATGGACCACGCGGATCTTAAGCGGTAACAAGGGCGTACCCTGGTGGAGCCGCTCGACGGTCGCTTTCGGCAGATCCAAGAAGGTGTGGGCATCCCCCAAGGTCTGCACCACGGGACCCAGCATCAGCAGGAACTCAGTGGTGGTGGCAGGCACGGCCAGCGCAGCCAAGAGGGAATCAAACCGTTGGTCCAGAGCCGCTTTCGGCAGATAACGGTAGGCATCGGGATGCAAGTGGTGAACCGCACGGCGGATCGTCTCCACATCCTCACGCAGTTCCTCCGGATAGAACCGGCGCTCATTGAGCGGTGTCTGCGCCAAGGCCACGGAACCGATCAGGAAACCCATCCCCGTCAACGACCAACCAAGCCTTCCCAGTCCGTTCACCGCATTGAGGCTTCGAAATTAGAAGGATCACAAGGGCTGCCATATGCGCAGTTATGAACGATCGGTCCGGACGCACGAAGACCCCGGTCCGGTGACCAGGGCCTTCGACATCGTTGGTTCGGATCAGGCCTTTACTGCGGTCTTGGGTGCAGCGGCAAGGATCTCTGCGTTCGCTCCGTCGGCATACTTGGCGAAGTTGTCGTTGAACTGCTTCGCCAGCTTGTCGGCCGTTGCATCGTAAGCGCTCTTGTCCTTCCAGGTTGAACGGGCGTCCAGAACTTCGGCTGGCACGTTCGGGCAGCTCGTGGGGAAGCTCACGCCGAACACCGGGTGTTGCTTGTACTCCACGGCGTCCAATTCCCCTTTCAGTGCGGCCGTGATCATGGCGCGCGTCAGCTTCAGCTTCATGCGCTCGCCTGTGCCATAGGCACCACCGCTCCAGCCGGTGTTCACCAACCAGACGCGCACGTTGTGCTGCTTCATCTTCTCGCCCAACATGTCCGCATACTTCGTGGGGTGCAGTGGCAGGAAGGCCTTGCCGAAGCAGGCACTGAACGTGCTCTGCGGCTCGGTGACACCCGCCTCCGTGCCGGCCACCTTTGCGGTGTAGCCGCTGATGAAGTGGTACATCGCCTGTCCTGGGCTCAACTTGCTGATCGGGGGCAGCACGCCGTATGCATCACAGGTGAGGAAGAAGATGTTCGTGGGATGACCGCCGATGCTGGGGCTGGCGATGTTGTCGATGTAGTCGATGGGATAGCTGACCCGTGTGTTCTCGGTCTTGGAGCCGTTGGTGAAGTCCACCGTGGTGGTCTCGCCCTTGAACACGATGTTCTCGAGGATGGAACCGAACTTGATGGCGTTCCAGATCTGGGGCTCCTTCTCGGCGCTCAGGTCAATGCACTTGGCATAGCATCCACCTTCGAAGTTGAACACACCCTGATCGCTCCAGCCGTGCTCATCATCACCGATCAGGCGACGCTCGGGGTCGGCGCTGAGGGTGGTCTTGCCGGTGCCGCTGAGCCCGAAGAACACAGCGGTGTCGTTGTCCTTGCCGATGTTGGCACTGCAGTGCATGCTCAGCACACCACGCTCCTGGGGCAATACGTAGTTCAGTACGGTGAAGATGCCCTTCTTGATCTCACCGGTGTAACCTGTGCCACCGATCAGGATCATCTTCTTGCTGAAGTTGATGGCGGCGAAATTGTGCTGACGGGTGCCGTCGGCAGGGCCGGAAGCGGTGAACCCAGGCGCGCAGATGATGTGCCACTCAGGTTGGAAACCGGCGATCTCCTCATGCGAAGGGCGCAGGAACATGTTGCTGGCGAAGAGCGCGCTCCAGGGCTTCTCGGCCACCACACGCAGGTTCAGGCGGTAGGTAGGGTCAGCGCAGGCCATGGCGTCCTTGATGAAGACCTCGCGGCCTTGCAGGTAGGCGCACATCTTGTCGTGGAGCTGATCGAACTTGGCCTGTTCCATAGGGTAGTTCACATCACCCCACCACACCGTGTTCTCGGTCTTGGCGTCCTTCACACAGAACTTGTCCTTGGGGCTCCGACCGGTGAACTCACCCGTCTCGATGGCCAGTGCGCCGCTGTCCGCGAACACCCCTTCACCGCTCAGGATGGTGCTCTCAATGAGCTCTGCGGGTTCAAGGTTCCAGTAGGCATCACCCACTTTGCCCAGGCCGATCGTCGCGAGGTCGGCGTTCGTTGGCTTATTCCCGAATTCGTTCATGTCTTGATGGTTCGCGTTGTTCCCCGTTACACGGCCGGGTCATCAGGACCAGCCGTTCGGGGCCGCGAATTTAACCCTTCTCCCCATCCGCTGTCCACTGACGACCGTCAGGAACGACGTAAGGCGCTGACCAGCAGTACGATCCAACCGCCCATATAGAGCAGTCCACCCAAGGGTGTGATGGGCCCTAGCACTCGTGTCAGCGCTTGTGTTCCAAGCAATTCGCGGGTGCTGAGCAGGTACAGCGAGCCGCTGAAGCAGACCACCCCGCCCAGGAACAGCAGTCGGGCGAACGAGAGGTAGCGCTGATCGACCTGCCCTCCGGCGAGCGCGAGGAACAGCAAGGCCAGTCCATGCACCATCTGGTATTGAACGCCCGTGTGCCAGTTGGCGAGAGCGTCGGGTAAGATCCTTGGCTTCAGACCATGGGCCCCGAAGGCGCCTAATGCGACGGCCGTGAGCATGACGACAGCGGCCAGGGCGAGCGTATTGCGTTGCATGCGACAAAGGTGGTGCTGAAAGTCGAAGCCCCCACCTTTCGGCAGGGGCTTCGTTACGGCCAGTACGGACCTTACTTGTTCTGGAGCTTTTCCATCTCCTTGTCGAAGGTCTCCTTG
>JADZGG010000183.1 GCA_020854015.1 Flavobacteriales bacterium | reverse complement strand
TCGATGATGATGGTTACCGGCCCGTCGTTCACGAGCTCCACCTGCATGTCGGCGCCGAACTCGCCGGTGCGCACAGGCCTGCCGATGCCTTCCGTAAGAAGCTGCTTGGCGCGCAGGTACAACGGAACGGCTTCCTCCGGTCGCGCCGCGCGGATGTAGCTTGGGCGGTTGCCCTTGGCCGTGCTGGCCTGCAGAGTGAACTGACTCACGAGCAACAGCTCGCCATGCACTTGCGTGATGTCGAGGTTCATAAGGCCATCGGCATCGGAGAAGATGCGCATCCGTGAGATCTTTCCACAGAGCCAATCCACATCTTCCGGAGTGTCACCTACCTCCACACCAAGCAGCACCAGCAAGCCCTTGTTGACCCGTGCGTGCACAGTGCCCTCGATCTGCACCGACGCGTGTACGACACGTTGGACCACAGCACGCATCAGTAAGCCCGTTGGTTCAGGAATGTTGCTTTGCGCTCCAATTTCAAACTGTCCACCCGCCCTCCGGCAGCATCGAGCCAGGTGCCGTACATGGGGTTCGGCATCATCACGAAGTAATGGCTCAAGGTGTCATGAAGCGCCTTCACCGTGGGCAATCCGAGCTCATTGCTGCGATCCTTGAAACGTTGGTCGAAATCGGTGAGCTGGTCACCACACAGCAGTGCTACGTAATGGCCTTTGGACACCAAGGCACGGCGATCGGTCTTGTCGCTCACTTCTCCTTCCATGGTCATCACGTGCGACTCATCCGCCATCGGAAAACCGAGTTCGAAGAGGTTCTTGATGGTGGCGTTCTTCTCGCTGGTCGCTCGGTTGGTGATGTAGTAGACGGCACAATCGCGGGACACGGCATACTTCAGGAACTCGACCGCTCCCGGAAGCGCCTTCGCAGCGCCCATCAAGGCCCACTCGTTCCAGTTCTCTTTCGTGTAGGTGCGCCCCTTGGCAGCATTGGTCACCTGATAGGCGCTGTTGTCGAGCACCGTTTCATCGATGTCAACGATCACCGCTGCAGGCAGGTCATGCGGTCGAGCGAGGTTCTGATCCAGCCGAAGCTTTGCGAGCTCGTAGCACTGCTCGAACAAGCGAACACATTCCGCGGACGAATTCTGATAGATGGTCGCATCAACGTTCTGCTGTGACAGAAGTCCGCCTCGGTCAGGCATGGGGGCCACGATGGGAGGCACCACCACAGCTTGTTGTTGGTGACAGGCGATCACGGTGACCGCCATCAGGATCAAGAGGGACTTCTTCATGGGTTGTGTGTTCAATCCAGGCGATAGGGACCGGTGTCCTCAACGCCATTGGCCATGTCGATGTAACTGAGGTAACGGCTGTCGGCGATCTCACCGTTCTCCACGGCCGTGCGCACGGCGCAACCGGGTTCCTGCTGGTGCATGCAGTTGTTGAAACGGCATTGACCTTTCAGGCGGAACATCTCGGGGAATTGATCGACGATCTCTTCAGGGCTCATGTCCACCAAACCGAAACCCTTGATCCCCGGCGTGTCGATCAGGAAGGTCGGCTTGTCCCCTTCGCTGAGCACCTTCAACTCGAACATCTCCGCGTAAGTGGTGGTGTGCTGTCCCTTCTCGCTGGACTCGCTGATCTCTTCCGTGGGCAGATCAAGACCCGGCTCTATGGCGTTGACCAAGGTGCTCTTGCCCACACCACTGTGCCCGGCGATCAAAGTGACCTTGCCCCGCAAGGAGGCAGCCACTTCCTCAACGCCGGTGCCCTTCAACGCGGAAGTGATGATCGTGGTGTAGCCAGCTGTCCGGTACACATCCTCGTACTCCGCAAGCAGATCGAAGCCCTTGTCATCCAACGCATCCACCTTATTGAAGACGATGAGGATCTTCGGAACCTGGTAGGCTTCCGCAGTAACGAGGAACCGATCGATGAAGCCATAAGAGGTACGCGGCCGGGCCACGGTGACCACGATCAGCGCCTGGTCCACATTGGCGGCGATCACGTGCTTGTGGTGGCTCAAGTTCACACTGCGCCGCACCAGATAGTTCCTACGGTCGTGCAGATCGACGATCGAGCCCACCTGCTCGGCGCTCAATTGTGGCAGGTAGTCGACCCGATCGCCCACGGCGACCGGGTTGGTGCTCTTCCAACCCTTGATGCGCAGGTTGCCTTTCGCCACACATTCGTGCAACGAAGCATCATCACCTCGAACGAGGTAACGGCTTCCGGTGGAACGCATGACAAGGCCGGTGGGCATGTCGCAAAGATGGGGGCTTCATGTGCCCATGTGGGCATGTGCGCATGTGCCCATGTGGGGAAGGCATTTCATGGGCACATGGCGCGTTGGACCGAGCGGCGCACCACATACGCACATGGGCACATGTCCTCCGCGCTACATTCGTCCCCGATGTCCATCTCCGTCAACCACGTCAGCAAGCTCTACGGCCAGCAGAAGGCGCTGGACGATGTGTCCTTCGAGATCGGCGGTAGTGCCGTGGTCGGGTTTCTGGGGCCGAACGGCGCAGGGAAGAGCACCATGATGAAGATCCTTACATGCTACCTGCCTGCGAGCGAAGGCACGGCAAGCGTGTGCGGCTTCGGAACGCGCGACCAGAGCATGGAGGTGCGCCGGAGCGTTGGCTACCTGCCCGAGCACAATCCCTTGTACACCGACCTTTACGTGAAGGAGTACTTGGAGTTCGTGGCCGGGATCTACAAGCTGAAGAACGTTTCCGCCCGGGTGAAGGAAATGGTGGACACCGTGGGGCTGGGGCGCGAACAGCACAAGAAGATCGGCCAGCTGAGCCGCGGTTACCGCCAACGCGTGGGCCTGGCCCAGGCCATGATCCATGACCCCAAGGTCCTGATCCTCGACGAACCCACGAGCGGCCTTGACCCCAACCAACTGGAGGAGGTGCGCGCACTGATCAAGCGTATCGGGCGTGAGAAGACCGTGATGCTGAGCACCCACATCATGCAGGAAGTGGAAGCCATCTGCGATCGCGTGATCATCATTGACCGGGGGCGCATCGTGGCGGACGATACCGCGGCCACCCTGCGCCACGCCACTCAGCAACGCGAAACGCTGGAGGTGGAGTTCGACAAGCATGTCGATGCCAAGCTGCTCCTGCGGATCGCTGGTGTGGAGAAGGCTGAAACCGCCGGCAC
>JADZGG010000182.1 GCA_020854015.1 Flavobacteriales bacterium | reverse complement strand
CGCATGGCCGCACTGGCCTGCCTGGTGCTCGCCTTCGCACAACCCTACATCCCCCGCACCGACGCGCCAGTGACCTCCGGCCAACGCGCCGTGTCCATCTATGTGGACGACAGCTGGAGCATGGACGGTCAGAACGCCGAAGGCCGCCTCCTCGATCAGGCCCGGAAAGGTGCACAGGACGTGATCATGGGCCACTCCGCCTCCGACCGTTTCCAAGTGCTCACCGGTCGTTTTGAAGGGCGCCAGCAAGTGCTCACGGGTCGCGATGAAGCCCTGGCCAGTGCTGCACAGGCCGAGGTAGGCCCCTTCAGCCGTCCGCTCTCACAAGTGCTCGCCCGACAGGCGGAAGCCCTTGCTCGCGCCGAAGCCCCCGTACGCCGTCGCTTCCTCTTCACCGACCTGCAGCGTGCCTCCATGGATATGGAACGCTGGTCCGATGACACGACGATGCGGACGGTGATCGTGCCGCTGCCCAGTGCCGCTCCGGACAACCTCTCCATCGATTCGGCCTGGTTCGCTTCGCCTGTGCGGCGCCTGGGCCAGAGCGAGGAACTGCATGTGCGCATCCGCAACCATGGAGAGCAAGCGCTGGAGAACGTACCGCTGAAGCTCACCATCGACGGGCGCCAACGCGCGGGGTCCACCTTCAGCGTGGAAGGCGGTGCGGCGGTGGATACCATCCTGCACTTCACCAACGACGCCACCGGGGACCATTGGGGAAGCATCGCACTCACCGACCGTCCCGTGACCTTCGACGATGAGCTCTTCATCGCCTACCACACGGCGGAACGCTTGCGTGTGACACTGTTGAGCGGTGGTGACGCACCTAGTGACAAGAGCATTGAGGCCGTTTTCGCGGGTGACAGCAGCCACGCCTTCACTCAGTTCCCCTATAAGGCGTTCGACCTGTCCACCCTGCAACGCACGGACCTGGTGGTATTGAACGGTCTTTCCGAAGTGCCCAGCGGACTAGCCGGCGCGCTGAAGAATTTCGTGGATGAAGGGGGTAGCGTCGCCGTATTCCCCGCCGCCAAGTTGGATGGGTCCGGCCTCGCACCGCTATTGACGCCCTTCGGGATCAGTGGTCCCAGTCGTACCGACACGGCTGCCATGAAGGTGGACCGCATCGATCTGGAGGAGCCCTTCTACAGGGAGGTCTTCAGCACCATGCCCCGCAACGTGGAACTGCCCTTGGTGCGCCTGCGCCATGCCGTCGTGCCTCGCGCGGGAGCCGACCAGCTGCTGCGCCTGCAGGATGGATCCACCTTCCTTAGCGCCACCCGAAGCGGTCGCGGCAAGGTGTACATGTGCGCCTCTCCCTTGACAGAGGCTGCCGGGAACTTCACGCGCCACGCCCTCTTCCCCACTTCGTTGTTGCGCATGGCCGAACTGAGCCGCCCTATGGGAATGCTCTACCACATCATCGGTGAAGAGGCGACAATCGCCTTGGACGGTGTGGAGCTGAGCGGTGAAGGCGCCGCACACCTGAAGGGACCGCAAGGACTTGACCTGGTGCCCGAGCTGCGCCGAACGCCTGCTGGGAACGCCATTGTGCTGCACGACCAGGACCTGCTACCTGGGGCCTATGCCTTGGTGCTGGAGAAGGACACCCTGCAGATGCTCGCGCTCGACCTGCCCCGCACGGAAAGCGACCTGAGCGCATACAGCCCTGCGGAACTGCAACGCGCGCTGGAGCAGCAAGGGCTAGGCAGCTTCTCCGTCCTGGACACCGCACCGGGCGACCTTTCGCTAAGTTTGAAGGACCTCGACCAGGGCGTTAAGCTGTGGAAATGGTTCCTGATCGCGGCCCTGTTGTTCCTGGCCTTGGAGATCCTCTTCATCCGATCGGAAAAATGAAGGACCTGTTGCTTCGCCGTGTGAAGGTGGTGGACCCCGAAGGCCCTCACCATGAAAAGGAAGTAGACATCCTTGTGATGAACGGCCGCATCGCCAAGGTGGGCCAGCGGGTCGCCAAGGGCGAAGCGCGCGAGATCGACCACGCGGGGCTGCACGCAAGCCCGGGCTGGGTGGATCTGCAGGCCCACTTCCGCGACCCCGGTGAAGAGTACAAGCAGGGCCTCTTGAACGGTCTTGATGCCGCTGCTGCCGGAGGTTTCACCGCCGTGGCCACCTTACCTTCCACCGAGCCGCCCGTTGACGCCCGTGCCTCCGTAGACTACCAGTTGCGCAAGGCCCAGGGACATGCTGTGCGCGTGCTGCCGCTCGGTGCGCTCACCAAAGGACTTAAAGGTCAACAACTGGCCGATCTCTACGACCTGCACCAGGCCGGTGCCGTGGCCTTCAGCGACGATCAGCATCCGATCCGCAACAGCCGATTGATGCTGCTGGCGCTGCAGTACGCCATGAACTTCAAGGGCACCGTGTTCAGTTTCCCCAGCGACCCGGACCTGAGCGCCCAAGGGCAGATGCACGAAGGCCCCATGAGCGTACGCTTGGGCATGCGCGGGATCCCTGCGCTGGCCGAGGTTGTGCAGATGGAACGTGACCTGGCCCTGCTGGCCTACACGGGTTCGCGCATGCACGTGGCCATGGTGAGCACCGCGGAAGGAGTGGAACTGGTGCGCCAAGCCAAGCTGCGCAAGCTCAAGGTGACCGCCGCCGTAGCCTCGCACCACCTGCTGCTGGATGACGGCTGCCTGCGCGGCTTCGAAACCAACTCCAAGGTGATGCCTCCCTTGCGCGACCAAGAGCACATCGAAGCGCTGCGCCAAGGCGTGAAGGATGGCACCATCGACGCTGTGATCAGCGACCACCGCCCTGAGGACGTGGAACACAAACAACTGGAATTTCCACAGGCCGCCTTCGGGATCATCGGGCT
>JADZGG010000181.1 GCA_020854015.1 Flavobacteriales bacterium | reverse complement strand
GGATTCAGCACGACTTCCTTGAAGCTTCCGCCACCACCTTCCTTTTCGATCATGGTGCCGGTGGCATGGTCGGTGTAAGCCGTGATCACAACGCCTTCCAGCGCGCACACATACAAGTACGAGAGCAAGTGGCACGATGAAATGGCGCTCACCAGCAGGTCCTCGGGATTCAACTTCGAGGGATCACCGACAGCCCGGTTGTCCGTGGTCAAGAACAACTCCGGTTTTCCGTGCAGGGTAACGGTATGGCTGCGCGCGTAGGAGCGTACGTTCTTGGTCCCCTCACCGCTGTTGCCGGTCCATACCGCGGTGAGCTCGTAGTGGTGTTCGTGGTCCATGCGCTCTTTTTCACAAAAGTGCGCTGGCGCAGCGGCCGAGTATTGTAAAAAAGTGCGCTTCGCGCTACCCTTTGGAAAAACGGTCCGGCGTGATGGCCCACATCCGTTTGAAGTATTTGATGAAGTGGCTTTGATCGAAGTAGCCGACCTCGTGGGCCACATCCAGCGGCGCTCCGCCAAGCTCCAGGAGCGCCTTGGCCTTCTCACTGTTGGCCTGCCGTTTCAACTGCCCGATGGTGAGGCCATGCTTCTTCTTGAACGAGCGTTGGAAATGGTACTTGCTCAACCGCGCCTCTACAGCCAGCTCGGTGATCCTTCGGTCCAGGTCGATCGCCGGAACGCGACTGGTCCGTGATGGAACGACGGTCTCGTTCCCGGGTAAGTGGTCGGTGATGCTCCCACAGAGCGCGGCCAAGCGCTCGTTCACAACGTTCATGCTGGCCGCTTCCTTGATGCATTGCACCAGTGCGACAGCCTTCTGATGGACAGCGGGCCGAGCCGATCGCTGCGTGGCCAGCTGGGCCGATCCTGCACGTTCCACACGGTCATGCGGCACGAAGATCGCGCTGTACGTGGTGGGCTGCGCGATCATGTTCCGGTGCACGTGGAAGGGTTCCACCACCAGCACTTCCGATCCACCCACATGGACGCTCGTGTCCTGGAACTGGTAAAGCACCGAACCCCGTTCCACGACGATGATCGTGTAGCACGCGTGATAGTGCCATGGGTAGCGATGCTCGGAAAGCTCACCTTCAAAGACCTCCAGGTCGGCGTGTTTCGTGTAACGCACCATGGTTCTTAGGGCACTTTCGGGGCTTGCGGAGCAGGACCGTGTTGGGCAGGTTGCGCGAAGGATGACCGGTCATACTTCTTCGATGATGGATCGGCCTTGGGAGCCATCTCCGGAAGTCCATTTCCATTCCTCGTGCAGGCGGATCTTGCCGTTGGCAAGGATCTCCGGCACCGAACGACACACGCCGGTCATCAGTTCATTCTTGTCGTTCACCTGGTGATAGCGCATGTCGATGTTCCCCGCATCGTCCACCAAGCCGATCAAATGGCCTTGCTTGATCCTTCCACCTGCGTATTCGGAAGTGAGGATGGTCCCGCTCTGCTTGTAATGGAACAGCGTTTCGCCCGAAGTTTCACCGTTCTCGGTGTTGCTCACGGGTCTGAAGGTCCTTCCGTTGTAGTTCATTGGGCTGGTCCTATGGAATGTCGCTGGTCAAGTCTTCGTGCAACCCTTTGCTTCAAAGCCACAACTGGGCGGGCACGTTTCCAGACACGCGGTCGCAAGATGCGGAGGTTGCACCATATGGCCTATGTTGGCTTGTTCCTATCCTGCGATGCGTGGTGCATGCCCGAATGGCCCTATTGGTTCTTCACCGGACCCAGCAGCAGCACGCGCTCCTGCTTCGGCGTTGGTGCCCAGGTGAAACCGAAGCGTTCCGTGTACTGCTCTAAAGGCTCCAGCCCAACGGCGGCTCGGCGTTCGTTCACATGCGCTTCGTCCACCATCGGTTTCACGAAACCCTTGCCGTCCTTCCAGCCGATCTGCGAACCGTAGATCTGCGGACGGCCGTTGTTCACCGCCACGCGGTCCTCGAACATGGCCAGCTCGTGTGCGCGCGCATGGCCCTGCTCCACGGCTTCACGCATCAGGGGCAGGTGGTCCTCCTGCACCTTCGGCCGCGCATCAGCATGCTGCAGCACCAGGAACAAGGCCTGGTTCGCCTTGGGGCCGAGCACATCCGCGCCCAACCAGCCCGCACTGTCCAGAATGGCCGACACGCGCACCAGGTGCAGTGAGTCGTACAGGATCATGTGCGCCACCACGCTGTCCTTCTGCGCGCCGATGTACCCGCTCGCATTGTGGCGGTCGTTCTGGTCCTCGTCATGGATGCGTTCCAGCTCGGCACGCAGCCGCGCGGTGGCATCCTGCGCAACGGCTGCCGAGGCCACCGCCAACAACAGGACCGTGAACAGCGAGCGCATGCGCTAGAACGCCGCTTTCCGGAACGCGCAGAACAGGAAGTTCTGCACCGTGTCGAAGGGTGTCACATGGTCCACCGTGAAGCACTTGATGCGGTCGCACAGCTTCTGCAGCCGCGCCACCATCTCCGCTTCGCTGTACCGATGCACCGGTATGCCGCTGCACGTCTCGGGGCCGTTCTCGCTGAAGGTGCCCAGGATCAACAAGCCCCCGGGCTTCAGCAGCCGTGCCAGGCGGTCCAGGTAGCGGTCCACATCGGCTTCGGTGGTCAGGAAGTGGAAGACCGCGCGATCGTGCCACACATCGAAGGGCGCAGGTGCATCGAAGCGGGTGGCATCGCTCTCGATCCACTGCACG
>JADZGG010000180.1 GCA_020854015.1 Flavobacteriales bacterium | reverse complement strand
TTCGTGTTTGCCATGGTGTGTGCTGTTCGAATTGGTCTAGCTGGGGCGTGCGCAACCGCGACGATGGTAGAACCACCAATTGATGGCGGTGGCCAGGACGAAGAAGGCCACCAAGGCCATGAAGAACCCGTTGGCGTTGCCCGTGGCGGTGATCACAGCGCTTACCGCGATGGCGAAGATGAAGGGGCCGAAGGCGGCGATAGCCGCAGTGAAGCCGATCACTCCTGCCGCCTGCCTGGGGTTGTGGCCGAAGATGATGGGGAACTGGCGGAAGGTGGCCGCGTTGCCCATTCCTGTGATGAAGAAGAGGGCCAGCATCAGGTAGAGGAAGGTCGGGAATTGTTCAACGGAGGTGGGCGTAAGAAGGCCCAAGCCCACGATGGCCGCGCTGCCGATGATGAGGCCGATACCGGTCAGGGTGGTGAGGACAGCCCCACCGGTCTTGTCGGCCACGAAGCCGAACAATACGCGGCTGCCAGCACCGATCAACGGCCCAAGGAAGGCGTACTTCAACGGGTCAGGCGCACCAGGGAAGTCACCATAGATCGATTTGATCAGCAAGGGAAAGATCGCCGCCAATCCGGAGAACCCGCCGAAGGTCATGAGGTAGGTGAAAGTGCAGTAGAACGTGTGCTTGTCCTTGAAGATGTCCAACTGTTCCTTGAAGGAGGCCCTGATCGGCACACTGCGGATGAACAACCACGCAAGGATCGCGAACACCAGCAGCAATGGCACATACCAGAAGGCGGCGCTCTGGAGGTAGATCTCCGAGGTGCTCAGCGCTTCCTTGGTTACGGGATCACGTCGGGTGAACACCTGCGCAGCGCCGAAGGTGGCCACACCAAGCATCGCCGGGGTCATGAACTGTGCTACGCTCACACCGAAGTTACCGATGCCCGCCTGGATCCCCAGTGCTGTTCCTTGCAGCCTTTTGGGAAAGAAGAGACTGGTACTTGGCATGTACGAGGAGAAGTCGCCACCACCGAAACCAGCGGTGAAGGCCAGTACCAGGAATACCCAATACGGGGTGTTGGGGTCCATCACGGCCAAGCCCAGACCGATGGCCGGAATGAACTTGATGATGGTGGAGATGGTGATCACATGCCGCGACCCGTAAATGGGCAACAGGAACGTGTGAACGATCCGCAGCAGACCGGCGGCCAAGCCAGGCATGGCCGTGAGCCAGAAAAGTTGGTTCTGGGTGAAGCTGAACCCGATGCCGGGGAGCTTCACGGCAATAGCGCTCACCATGAACCAAGTGGCGAAGGAGATGATCAACGCCAGTGTGGTGATCGTCAGGGTGCGCCACGCGATGCGGCTACCTCCATCACGCCAGAAAACGGGGTCTTCGGGCGTCCATTTCTCGATCCAGGTGGCCATGGTGAAGGGGTTGAGCGGGTTTAGGTCTCGGTGTGAAAGTGTTCTTGTATCAGTTGGGCGATCGGCGCAACATGCGGTTCACGACCGTGTTCATCCACCAAAGGCTTAACACGGAGATCAAGAGCATGAGCATCCATGAGCTGGTCCACAGCCCGGTGCCATCCAGCAGGTACCCGAATAGGATCGGACAGAAGAAACCGCCCAAGCCACCGATCACACCCACCATGCCACCGACCACACCCACCTCCGTGGGGAAGTACTCCGGGATGTGTTTGTATACGGCTGCTTTTCCGATGCCCCAAACGATACCGATGAGGATGACCAAGCAGGTGAAGACCCACATGTTGGCCTGGAAGTAGATCTGCGTGACACCCTTTGCCAATAGCTGCCGTTTCTCCACCTTGTCGCCAGCCTTCACCACCGGCTGGTGCCAGCTTTCCTTGGTCGGCATGATCAGCTGCCTACTGTCCGCTTCCTCGAATCCATGACTTTTCGTTTTCAAGGGATAATCCCGACCGTTCACCCGCAACAGGCTGTCGCTCACATGTTCCACGGTACCGGCGGCAAGGGCTATCACTCCGCGACCAGGAGATACCACCTGCATCTTGGGCACCGTCAGCATCAGGCTGATCACCACCGAGGAACCCAATACCCAGTACATCACCCGGCGTGCACCCCACTTGTCGCTCATCCAGCCCCCCAAGGCTCGGATCACCCCGGAAGGAAAGCTGAACAGCGATGCGAACAATCCTGCCAGTACCAAGGAGATCCCGTACACATTCACATAGTATGGTACCAACCACTGGGCGAAGGACACGAAACAGCCGAAGACCAGGAAGTAGTACAGACCGAATCGCCACACGCGCACATCACGGAGCGGCTTAAGAAGGTTTGCTACGGTGCGTGGTTCGGCGACGGGCTTGCGGTTCTCGGTGAACATGGCGAACACGATGGCCATGACCAACAACCCTGCGGCATAGAGCCGGGGTAGCTGACGCCAACCTTCTAGGTCCGCTCCATCATGGGTGAGGTACAATAGCAAGGTTGGCGCGAAGAGGGTGGTGAGGGCCGCACCCGCATTGCCCGCACCAAAAATGCCCAAGGCGAAGCCCTGTTGCCGCTTGGGGTACCATACCGAGGTGTTGGCGATCCCCACGGCGAAACCAGCTCCCGTAAGGCCGAACCCAAAGCTCATCAACACGAAACCAAAGAAGGAGTCCACATGGGAAAGGAGATACATGGGGATGGCGGACGCGATGAGCAGCAGAGTGAACACCCATTTGCCGCCGAAACGATCCGTGAGAATGCCCATGGGTAGCCGGAAGATGGAACCTGTGAGCACCGGGATGCCCAGAAGCCAACCCACTTGGACCGTGCTCCATTGGAATACGGAATGGTCTACCAAGAAGGTGACCAAGACACCATTCAGCATCCAAGCCGCGAAGCAAAGGGTGAATGCCAGCGTGTTCAAGGTCAGCATGCGATGCGACTTGCCCGTTGCTACTTCCATCGTGTTCATCGTTCAGCGAGGTTTATCAACATGGTGGTGGCCTGCGAAGGCAGATCGGACCACACGAAGAAGGTGAGGAAGAAGGCGATCCACGTGTAATGCGGGATCGGCATACGTTCTGGTGAAAAGTCCAGCAATTCAATGCGCGTCTTTCCCATGGCCGTATCGTTTGATGGCCACGAATGTAGACCTCGTTGAAGAGTAAAATATGACGGATATCATACAATGCAACGATGCGGATCGCCACACGACTCTTCCGCCATCAAGCCTGATCGATCGGTCGCAGAGGCATTGGGGTCTACGGTTGTATTCCAAGGAACCGGGCTTGTGCGAAGGGTCACCGGCCACCCTGGTAGCGTCGCATCACGACGAGTCTCGGTTGGTACTTGGGTGTATCCGCGTAGTACATGGCATCTGCAGCGTTCTCAGTTTGGGTCTTGTGAACCATCGCGCCGTCCGCTTGCACTGATCGATGGTAGTGATACGGGAGACCGGTCTCGCAACATCCCTGAACACGTGTTCGATGGAATGGGCCGTCGAAAGGGAGGGTTGATCAAGATGACGGACATCACGAAATGGATCCGTGCATTCCGCATACCTTCGCGGGGCACAACAGCATACAAAGGGAATTCGGCCCAAGGGTCGTGTCCCGATAAATGGCGATCGTGATGGATAGGAAGGACACCAAAGAACCGGAAGTGACCGCTGAGTTGCCTACGAAGGAGCAGCTAAAGGACAGTGAACTGGTGGTTCAAGCAGTAGCCTATTGGTTCGCGGACCATGGGCATGTGCGATCACCATTCCCCACTACCGTACAGGAGAAAGTGGCCAAGGGAGCGGTCGAAGGGCTGCATGCATGGCTTGCCGGGCTCAAGCCCGATGAGCGGGCCAAGCTGCGCGATGAGGACCTGCTCGAAAAGTTCGAAAGCGTGTTGTTCGATACGGCCATGGGGCTGGTCACCGATACCGATCAGCTCATCACGTTGCGCTTTCCATTCCTGCCACGTTGTGGCGATCGCATCGATGGCGGTGCCATTGCCGGACGAGAGGGTGAGAACATCGTGCGTACGCGACGTCTGGCGCACGAGGACAAGGATGAGTTCCTGGTGGTGGAAGCTGAATGCGTGAGCACCGGCGAACGCTGGGAAACGCGCTTCGAATTGCCCTGAGCAACTGGCCGCACTTCGATCAATTCCTAACAAGCGTCGCCCGCCGAGCGTGAGCACGGTAAACCGGTCAACTACAGGTCCGCTGTCGTCAACGTATCGAGCATGGCGGCGAGTTCCGCTTTGCGTGCATCGCCCCGTTCACGGTCCCCGTCCTCAAAACGGAACCGGACGCGGTCCAGTTCATCCGCATTAAGGAGCGTTTCGGCCATATGGAACACCTCGTCGTTCTCCACGGCGATATGGTCCTGCAGGGCTTCGCAATAGCGGTCCACCGCATCCTGGGCATCGCTCCAGCGCTCTTCTCGCAGCAGCCCCTCGATGTCGTCGAGCATCCCCCTGAAGTCGGCGTGGTTCTCCAGCATTTCCTGCAGCACCCCGTCGGCGAGCAACTCGTTCTGCTGGGCCATCTCGGGGAAGAGCACCTCCTCCTCCTTGTGGTGGTGGTACTGATCGGCGTATTCGCGGAAGAAGGTCAGCAGGGAACGCATTGTATCGGCGTACCGGGCCGGTTCGGTGTCGATGAGCCGCCGTGCGTCGCGGGCGATACCGGCGGCTTGGATGATGATGACATGCTCTTCGTAGAGCGCGTTGATGGCTTGGTGCATGGTCGTGTTTTTTAGTTGTTCGTTGTCGCGTCGATGTCGGCAAAGCAGCGTTCCAGGAATACCGTGATCATTTCCTTCCGGTAGGTTCTGGGGAAGGTGTCGTTGTCGATCACGCGGGCCTTCTTGAACGCTTTGAGAATGAGTTCCGCACGGTCGTCCGCCGTGGTGCCTTCCACCACCACGGGCCCCGGGTCCACCGCACCCACCACGATGCGCACCTTGCCGGCGGCATCCACGGAAACGGCGGTGGTGAGCGAGGAGAAGTCCACGGCCTCGCGTCGGCGCAGCTTGCGAAAGGCGGTACGGAACCCGCGGCCCATCGGCACCAACACCGCTTGCACGAGCGCCGCTGGTGGCAGTGCGAAGGGGGCCATGCCATCGCCGGTGTACAGGTCGCGCACGGGCATGGTGATCGTATCCCCTGGAACGGCCACCTCCACTTGCGCGTCCAGGGCGATCAGCATGGGCGCGGTATCGCTGGATAGCTTGGAGAAGCAAGCCTTGCGTCCGCCGGTGGCGATGCAGATATCGCCATCGCATTTCAGGCAGCGGCCCACGGCGTCACGCCACCATTCGCTCTGATTGTAGAAGGAGCAGCGGTTCTCGCACAGCAGGTTGCCGCCGAGGGTGGCGGTGCGGCGTATCATGGGCGAGCCCACGGCATGCGCAGCGAGCTGCAATCCGGGGAATTCTGCCAGGACCGTCGGATCCGTCATCAGGTCGTTGAGCCGGACCAGCGCACCAATGCGCAGCCACTGGTCCGTGACCGTCACTTGGTGAAGGGCTTCGATCCCGCTGAGGTCGATCAGGCAGGGTGTGGCATCGTTCCCCTGGAAGCGGTTCACGAGCAGGTCCGTGCCACCGGCCAGGTAGCGATGGTCGTTGATGTGCTCGCCCGCCATGCGCACGGCATCGCGCACGGTAAGGGGTCTCAGGTAAAGGCTGTCCGGGTGCGTGTTCATGGCCTTTGTGGGATCGGTTCGTTGTGCGCGGCCTTGGCCTTGATCAGCGCGAGCACGTCCTCGGCGTGGATGGGCAGCTTGGTCACGCGTACACCTACTGCATTGAAGATGGCGTTGGCGATGGCGGGGATCACCGGGTGCAGTGCGCCCTCGCCGCATTCTTTGGCACCAAAGGGTCCCTCGGGATCCATCGTTTCGATGATGTGGGTGTGAATCGTGGGCGTGTCCAAGGTGGTGGGGATGCGGTAGTCCAGGAAGTTGTTGTTGACGAGCAGGCCTTCGTGGTAGCGCATCTCCTCGCTGAGCGCCTGTCCGATACCCATGTGCCACGAACCTTCGAGCTGGCCTTCCACGGCCAAGGGGTTCAGGGCCTTGCCGCAATCATGCGCACCCCATACGTCCAACACCTTTACATGCCCGGTCTGTGGATCCACCTCCACCTCGGCCACGCATGCACCGAAGGAGTAGGAGGGACTGAGCCCAGCACCGGCCCCCTTGAAATCGCCGCCCAGCTTGGGGGAGATGTATTTGCCGCTCACGCTTACGGCGCCACGGCCGGCGGTCAACGCTTCGATGGCCTCCTCCCACGAGAGGTCCACGCGGCGGTCGTTGCTGTGGACACGGGCACCCGCGAAAACGAGTTCCGCCTGTGGTACATCATGGCGCACAGCGACCGCATTGGCGATGGCGGCGCGAAGCTGTTCGGCGGCATCCTTGGCCGCATTGCCCGCCATGAAGGTGACGCGGCTGGAGTAGCTGCCCAGGTCCACGGGAGTGAGCAGCGTATCTGCACCCAGCACGAAGAGGCGCTCCATATCGATGCCGAGCACTTCGCCCACGATGATGGCCAGCATGGTGTCGCTGCCTTGGCCGATGTCGTTGGCGCCGGAAGTGATCAGCACACGACCATCGAAATCGACCTTGAGATGCACGGTGCTTTGAGGCAGGTCGTTGCGAATGATGGGTAGTGCGCTGCCGCTGATGAAGAAGCCGCAGCCCACGCCGAGCCCGCGCCCGTCCGGCAGATTCCCGCGCCGTTCGCTCCATCCGGAGGACCGCGCCACGGCTTGGATGGATTCGCGGCTGCCGTTGGAGGTGATGCGGTACTGCCCCACGGTAAGGGTGTTCGCATCGAGGAAGTTCTTCATGCGCAGCTCCACAGGGTCCATGCCGATCCGGTGGCTGATGTCGTCGATCAGCGATTCCACGGCGAAACGCGAGTTCACGGCACCGTGCCCGCGCATGGCACCGCTCTGTGGTTTGTTGGTGTACACCCGCCTGGTGACGAAGCCGAAGTTGTCTAGCTTGTAGGGTGCCTGCAACAACACGCCGTTGTAATAGCTGGTCACTACGCCGAAGCTGCCGTAGGCCCCGCCATCGATCACGATGTCGGCATCGAGCACCTTGAGCGTACCATCGCGGTCGGCGCCCAATTGGATCGTCATGCGCGAGGGGTGCCGGCCGTGGTTGGTGAGGAAGACCTCCTCCCGGCTCAGGCAGGTGCGCGTGGGCCTGCCGGTACGGCGCGCTAGGTGCGCCACGATCATCTCATGGGGAAAAGGATCGCTCTTGCCGCCGAAGCCGCCACCCACCGTGGGCTTGATCACGCGCACCCGGTGCAAGGGCAGTTCCAGCACCTTCGCCAGCGCGCGGTGCAGGTAGTGGGTGACCTGTGTGGCGGTGGTCACCGTAAGTCCGTTCTCGTCCCAGTACGCGCTGGCCGCGTGCGGTTCGGTGAAGCCGTGGTTCACCCCTTCCATGGTGAAGTCCATGCGGCTCACCACTTCGGCCTCGGCCAGCCCCTTGGCCTGATCACCGAAGCGCAGCTCGGCTTTCTTGTGTACGTTGTTCGTGCCCCGCGTATGGGCGTGGATCTTTTCGTGTTCCCCGGTATCGGCCAGGCTGTCCTCCATAGTGAGGAAGGACCGGATGGGTTCGTAGTCCACCTCCACCAGTGAACAGGCCTTGTTGGCGATGGCTTCGGTATCCGCCGCCACGGCCGCGACGATCTCGCCGATGTAGCGCGTCTTGCCGATGGCCATGGCGGTCTCGTCCTGGGAGATCGGCAGCACGCCAAAGGGAGTGGGCAGTTCTTCTCCCGTGGCCACGTAGCGTACGCCGGGCAGGGCCAGTGCGGCGGCAGTATCGATCCGCAGGATGCGGGCGTGCGGATGCGGGCTGCGCAGGAAGCGCACGTGCAAGGCGTTGACGGGTGCCAGATCATCGGCGTAGGTGGCGGTGCCCTGGGCCTTGCGTGCTGCTTCGAGGTAGGGACGTGAGGTACCCACCATGCCTTCCGGCACTTCAGCCGCTGGCACGGTACTGCCGCTTGCGACCTCTTGGGCATATTCGGCCACCGCCTCGATGATCTTCTTGTAACCGGTGCAGCGGCACAGGTTGCCGGAGAGGGCCTCCTTGATCCCGTCCACCGAATTGTCATGCTCCTGTTCCACGTGGTGCAGGGCCGTGAGCACCATGCCCGGCGTGCAGAACCCGCATTGGATGGCGCCCTTCTCCACGAATTTCTGCTGCAACAGGTGTGGCGTTCCCTGCAATGCAAGACCCTCGATGGTGGTGATCCGCGCTTGGTGGCAGCGCATGGCCGGGGTGACGCACGCCAGCACCGGTTCGTCGTTCACCAATACGGTACAGGCACCGCAGCTGCCCTGCGAACAGCCCACCTTGGTGCCTTTCAGTCCGGCCTTTTCGCGGATCACGGTGGAGAGCATGTCGTGCGCACCGATCAGCAGATCATACTCCCGGTCGTTGATGGTCAGTTGTATCCGTGCCATGGTTTCACAGCTTAGTCGTTCACCTTCATCCGAGCGATCCGATCAATGCGACCGCTGATGGTATCCGTGCCGTTGTTGAAGAAGTGGTCGTTCATGATCTGTTCGTTGCTTTCGTTCAAATGCCAGCACCGATGCTCTTGCCACCATCCACGTAGAGGGTCTGCCCGGTGATGAAGTGGGTGTCCTTGTTCAGCAGGAAACCCACGGCATGGGCCACGTCCTCGGGCTTTCCCATGGTACGCGTGGGCTGGGCATCGATCAGAGTTTGCAAGACGTGAGGTTCAAGTCCGCGCGTGAGTGGAGTATCGATCAGCCCAGGGGCCACGGTGTTCACGATTACCCCATAGCGGCCCAGTTCCAAGGCGAGTACGCGAGTGAGCGCGACGACACCCGCTTTGGACGCGGCATAATTGCTCTGCCCGCGATTGCCCAACCAAGCCCGCGAGGCGATGTTCACGATGCGGCCATGGCCCTGCTCCTTCATCACGCGGGCGGCTTCGCGGCACATGAGCCAGGTGCCTTTGAGGTTCACATCGATCACGGCCTGGAAGTCCTCCAGCGTCATGCGGTGGATCATGTTGTCGCGGATGATGCCCGCGTTGTTCACCACGGCATCTACGCGGCCATGGCGCTCCATGGCGGTGCGGAAGAGCGTCTGCACTGCCTGCTCATCGCGGATATCCGCCAGGTGGAACATGATCTTTCCGGCACCATGCGCGGCGGACGGAAGGTTCTCGGAAACAGGTTCCATGTCCACAGCCAGCACATGGTATCCGTCATTCGCCAGCCGCTCGGCGATGGCGCGGCCGATGCCTTTGGCGGCACCTGTGACAATGGCGATGGGTGTGTTGCTCATGGTGTCGTGGTCTTGTTCTTCACGGCGATCAATTTCGCCAATATGCTCACGGCGATCTCCTCCGGGCCTTCGGCACCGATGTCCAGCCCCATGGGCATGTCGGCTCGTGCCAGTTCTTCCGCCGTGCATATTCCGCCTTCCAGGAACATCTTCCGTGTCAGTTCCACCTTGCGCTGACTTCCGATCATGCCCAAGTAGGCGAAGGGCTTCTTCAGGCAGAAGGCCAGGATCTCGCGGTCCATGGGGTGGCTGTAGGTCATGATGGCGATGTAGGAGCGCGTATCGAAGGGGAGCAGGGGCAGCAGGTCCGTGTGGCTTCCGGGCAGCAGGTTGATGCCGTCATGCTGCACCGCATCGAGGTATTCGCGCCGGTCGTCGGCGAGGTACACATCAAGGTCCACGGCTCGGGCCAGACGTGCCAAAGCCGCACCGGTATGGCCGGCACCGAAGATGTAGAGTTTGTTCTTCTTCTTCACCGGTTCAATGTATATGTCCACACTGCCGCCACAGCACATGCCATGCTGGTGCAGCAGGTCGTGGCGGCGCATTTGTGGCGTGCCCTTGCGGATGCATTCCAGCGCATGGTGCACCACTTCGCGTTCTAAGGCACCCCCACCGATGGTGCCATGGATGGTGCCCGAGGCGAGCACCAGCATGCGCGCCCCGATGCGCCGCGGTGTGGAGCCGTGCGTTCCAGTGATCAAGCAGAGGGCCGCCTCCTCCGGGCCATTGCGCACTTCGATCAGCTTGTCGTACAGGTCCATCGTCACGCGTATTCATCGCCGGTGATTGCTCCGAACCAATGGGTGTGGTCCTCTGGTGTGTTGATGTTGGCCAGGATGCGGGCGTCCTGCACCTCCACCCGATGCGTTGGAAGCAGGGCCAGCAGATCCCGCAAGGGCAGGTCGGTTTCGGTGCGTTCGGCAATGAGGTCGATCGCGGCGCGCCCGAGCAGAACGGGATGCCCGCCGCGCCCTTGGTGGCACGGCGTGATGCTGGCGGCCCGGTCCCGCGCGACATGGAGACGCTCGATCGTGGCGGGATCCGCGTAGGGATTGTCGATGTTGTTTATGAAGCAATGCTCCACGCCGGGAAGTGCGGCGAGGCCAAGGCGCAGCGATCCCAACCGGCCCGCTGCGGCGGAATGGTTCACCACCACAGTGATCCCGGGGCCGACCGGAATGCTTTCCAACGGAATGTCCGGATGCAGCACCACGGCGATACGATGCACACCGGCACAGCGGTATTGGAATATGATATGGGACAGGAAAGAGCGGCCGTCCGGCATCGGTAACAAGGCCTTGTGCGAACCCATTCGCGAGGAAGCCCCTGCACTGAGCACCACGCAGCCGGTCTCCGGTTTTCCGGTCCGGCGGGCGGCGCGGATCACCGACCGTGCGTGCGAATTGCCTTTTGTTGTTGCGGGCATGGGCCTATCTGGATCGTTCCTTTCAGAGTTGTTCGCAAGGGGACCCTTCCTTGGTCGGAGGAGTGGGATCAATGCTGTCGGAGAAATGCCAAGGTCCATCGAATGCTTCGTCAAAAATATGATAGAAATCATATATTCGTCCCGCCTTCGGATATACTTTTCACCTGATCGGAATGCCTTTCGAAGTGAAGAACACCTGCCGTAACCCACACATTACGCCACCCGAATGACCGGCATCAAACAGCCTCCCGCGCGCTTGGCGGAGATCCTGCGCACCTGTGAACAGCTCGCCTTCGACCTGGAGTTCACCCACGCCAAGGCTTGGCGCAAGGCAGCCGATGATCGGCTCCTGGTCGGGTATCTGCCCATCTATGTACCACGCGAAGTGATCCACGCCGCCAACGGGCTTCCTGTCGGCATCATGGGCGTGGGCGACCACAAGCGGATCATCAAGGGAGATGCCTACTACCAGTCCTACATCTGCCACCTGCCACGGGGGATCATCGAGATGGCCTTGGACAGCAATCTGGAGGACTTCGATGGCTTCCTGTTCCCCGCGATCTGCGATTGCGTGCGGAACCTTTCCGGCATGTTCAAGTTGGCGCAGAAGGGAAAGTTCACGCGCTATTTCGACTATCCGCAGAATTTCAAGGAGCACATCGGCGGCACCTTCTTCCGCGAACTGATCGAGACGGTGGAGAGCGACATGTTCAAGCTGAACGGGGTGAAGGTCACTCCCGAGCGCCTGAACCATTCCATCGGGCTGTACAACCGGAACCGGAGCATGATCGAGGCGATCTACGACATCCGGCAGGAGTTCCCCTGGCGCCTTTCCGCCGTGGACACCTATTACATCCTGCGCGCCGGCCTTGTAATGCCTGTGGAGGAGCACAACGCCATTCTGGAGGAAGTGCTGGAGCTGATCGGACTTGATCACGGCGAAGCGATGGACAACATTCGCGTGGTGGTCACCGGCTCGTTCTGCGAACAGCCGCCGATCGGCATGCTGAAGTCCATGGAAATGGCCGGCTGCTACATCGTGGACGATGACCTGATGCTGGGTTCCCGTTGGACGCAAGGCGACGTGGATGACACCACGGACGATCCCTTGGGGGCGATCGTCACCGCGTTCCTGGAGAAAAGCCCTTCCTCCTCCGCCGTCTATGATGTGGGCAACCCGAAGGGGGCGCGCCTCGTGGACCTCGTGCGCCACCGCCATGCCGACGGCGTGATCTTCTGCGCGGCCAGCTTCTGCGACCCGGCGCTGCTGGACCGCCCCGAACTGCAAAAGGCCTGCGATGCCGCAGGGATCGTCCACATCAACTTCCAGTTCCACGAGAACACCGGCCAGTTCAAGGTGATCAAGGAACAAGCGGGCACGTTCTCGGATTCCATCAAGCTGTGGGTATGATGATCCACGGAAAACCCAGTATCCACGAAAAACAGAACCAATGGCAGAGGTGAATGAAGCCGTCAAGGAACGGAGCATGGTCATCCAGAAGGAGATGCTCGCCGAGCTCTTCACGGAACTGAGCACCGCCAAGGAAAAGGGCCGCAAGGTGGTGTACACCTTCGTGCCCGGCAACCTCACGGAATTGATCCTGGCGCTGGACATGCTTCCGGTGTACCCGGAGATCAATGCCCTGCAATCCGGCATGCGGAAGAAGTCGGCCTCCTACATCAAGGACGCCGAGAAGATGGGCTTCAGCGAGGACGTATGCACCTACGTGAAGTGCGATATCGGCATGATGCTCAACGGCAACATCGGGCCCACCGGGGAGAAGCTCCCGGACCCGGACCTGCTGCTGCTGAGCTACACGGGCTGCTTCACCTTCATGAAGTGGTTCGAGAACCTCGAAAAGCTGTATCCCGGCGTGGAGATCGCCATGCTGCACACGCCCTATCAGGAGGATGGCCGCATCACCGAGGACCAGATCACCTACATGGTGAAGCAGTTGGAGGAGGAGGTGATCCCCAAGCTGGAAAAAGTGGCGGGCAAGAAACTGGACCGCGCGCGCTTAGCGAAGATGCTCGAAAATTCATCCAAGGCGGAGGACCTCTGGGTGAAGGTGCTGCATTCGGCCAAGACGGTGCCATCACCGATCGACTCCTACTTCGCCGGGGTCTATTACATGGGGCCCCTGTTCACCGCGTTCCGTGGCACCGAACGTGCGTTGGAGTACTACCAGGAACTGCATGACGAGATCATGGAGCGCCAGGCAAAGGGCCTGCTGCCGATCACCCCGGAAGGGGAGATGAAGGAGGAGCGGTTCCGCCTGTTGGTGGAAGGCCCGCCGAACTGGACCAATTTCCGCGAGTTCTGGAAGATCTTCTACGACATGGGCGCGGTGATCGTGGCCAGCACCTACACTAAGGTGGGCGGGGTGTACGATCAGGGCTTCCGCCACGACCCGGACAATCCCATCGAGAGCCTCGCACGTTACTGCATGGGCTGCTACACCAACCTGAGCCTGCCCCAGCGCGTGGACCTGCTGGAGCACTACATCAAGGAGTACAAGGTCGATGGTTTCCTGATCAACTCCATCAAGAGCTGCAACTCCTTCAGCGCCGGCCAACTGCTGATGATGCGCGAGATCGAGAAACGCTGCGGCATTCCCGTGGGCTTCATCGAGAGCGATCTGGTGGACCCGCGCTACTTCTCCTACGCCAACATCAAGAACCGTCTGGAGTCCTACTTCCAGATGCTGGCCCAGCGCAAGAGCATCCTGGCGCAGCAGCCCACCACCGAAAAAGCATGAACCCAACGATAAACGATCGGCCATGAGCAAGTACTATTTGGGCGTCGACCTTGGATCCACGACCTCCAAGGCGATCATCATCAACGAGAAGGATGAG
>JADZGG010000179.1 GCA_020854015.1 Flavobacteriales bacterium | reverse complement strand
CTGACGGTGGACCCGGGACCGTGGTCGCGCGCGATGGACAACTATTGATCCGTTGTGCCAGCGGAGCGATCGAAGCGCTTGAAGTGCAACCGGAAGGCAAACGACGTATGGACGCATCAGCCTTCCTGCGCGGTTTCCATCGCATGCCGGTGCTGCGGTTCGTGTGATGCCTTTTGCGCGTTCATCAAGTCTTGTGAACGACATCAACGTTCGCTGAACATCGCTTCAACGGTGCGCACGAAACGTTGAACCAACACTTGCCGAACACCGGTCCGGAGCATTTTCTGAAACCCTTGGTACCAGCGGGCCACAGGCGCACTTATCAACAAACACCCTGTTTTTTCAACATTTTCCGGGGTTCGCGTCGGAAACCCTTGACAGACGTGGCCGTGCGGATACATTTGCTCCCGAGTTCACTAACCCTAAACAACTCAAAACCTCTACGACAATGGGCATGAATAAAGCCGAACTGATCGAGAGCATCGCCGCTGAGGCGAAGATCTCCAAGGCCGACGCCAAGCGCGCGCTCGACGCCTTCGTTAACAACACCACCAAGGCCCTGAAGAAAGGTGACCGCGTGGCACTGGTGGGCTTCGGCACCTTCAGCATCACCAAGCGTGCTGCTCGCAAAGGCCGTAACCCACAGACCGGCAAAGAGATCAAGATCGCTGCCAAGAAGGTGGTGAAGTTCAAAGCCGGTGCCGACCTCTCCGCCAAGGTGAAGTAAGCATCGTTCGCGAGAACATCTGAAGGTCCCTCGAAAGAGGGACCTTCTCATTTTCACCCTACCCTTGTGCCGATGACCGATCAACAGCTTTACGATCAGCTCGCGCTCTACGTCTCCGACAACAAGCGCGCCCTCTTCGACCGCATCGCCCCCATGCGCACCAGGCACGTCACCACCGTGTTGGAGGACATCTACCAACCGCACAACGCCAGCGCCGTGGTGCGCACCTGCGACCTGCTCGGGATCCAGGACCTCCACATCATCGAGAACCGGAACAAGTACACCGTGAATCCCGATGTCACGCTCGGGTCTTCGAAGTGGGTGGATATGCATCGGTATCGTTCGCATATGGAGAACACGCTGGAGTGCGTCCAACGGTTGAAGCGCGATGGCTACCGCATCGTCGTTACCACACCGCATGCCGAGAACGTGACACCTGCGACCATCGACCTCACGGGACCGATGGCCTTCTGCTTCGGCACCGAGCTCACGGGCGCAAGCGATGTGTTGATGGCCCATGCCGATGAGCACCTCCGCATACCGATGCACGGGTTCACCGAGAGCTACAACATCTCCGTATCCGCTGCCATCGTCCTGTACACGGTGATGGAACGTCTGCGTGCCAGTGAGATCGACTGGCGCTTGAGCCCGGCCGATCTGGTCACGTTGAAGTTGCAGTGGGCGCGTAAAGTTGTGCACAGCGCACAACACTTGGAAGCGCGCTTCCGGCTCGATGCCGGAGAAGGTGATGCGGGCAGGATGTCGTGATCATCGTTGATCGATCGTTCATCGTTGATCGGGTGCGATCATTGTCAACGCCATCTTCGCGAACACGCTGAACAGCTTGACAGCAGAGGGTCTCACCACATCAAGTACGTAACCATCAAGGAAGGTGATCACCCTGAACTGACCTTGGATAGAGCACTCGCTCGTGCGATGATGCGCTCAACCATGTTCTGCGATGATGCATACTGAACGAACACTGCGACGTTGAGAAGTGAAACACGCGCTCATGTTCGTTCGTATCTGGCACCGGATACTTTTGATGCAAACGCTTAACACTCCTGACAATGGGAAAAGGTGATAAGAAGACGAAGAAAGGCAAGCGTACGATCGGCAGCCGCGGCAAAGCCCGTCCAGCCAAGCGTACGGTAGCCGCTGCGAAGAAGGCAGCTGCTAAGAAAGCCGCACCGAAGAAAGCCGCGGCCAAGACGACCGCCAAGAAAGCAGCTCCGAAAAAGGCTGCAGCGAAGACGGCCGCCAAGAAGGCTGCTCCAAAGAAGAAGTAAGCACACGCAACAGAAGCAAAGAGCCCCGACGATGTCGGGGCTCTTCTGCGTTCAACCCATTTCGATCAAGGCTGCAAGCGCACGCGGCCCCAGGACCCGTCGCTGAAGTGCTCGAACGCGATGCGGTCGTGCAAGCGGCTTGGACGTCCCTGCCAGAACTCGATGCGCACAGGACGCACACGAACACCACCCCAGTGCATCGGGCGTGGGATCTCCTGGTCCTTCAGTCGTTCCTTCCACCGTTCGAAGCGCTGATCGATCTGCGCGCGATCCTCCACCACACGGCTCTGATCGCTGCTCCAAGCACCGATGCGGCTCTCCAAGGGACGGCTGTGGAAGTACGTCTCGCTCTCCGCCTCGCTCACGTGTTCCGCCCTTCCTTCGATGCGCACCTGACGTTCATGTTGCGGCCAGAAGAAGGTGAGCGCTGCACGTGGATCACGCTCCAGGTCCAGCGCCTTGCGACTGTTGTAGTTGGTAAAGAAGACGAAGCCTTCCCGATCGAATGAGCGCAGCAGAACGATGCGGCAGCTGATGCTGTAAGACCCTGCAGTGGCCAGTGACATGGCGTTGTGCTCGGGCAGGCCCTCTTCTTCCGCAGCCTTCAACCAGCGGCCGAACAACGTGTACGGATCCTGGCCCGCTTCGTCCTCAAGCAGCGTTGCTTTCGAATAGTCGATGCGGTGATGGGTCTTATGCTGATCGTCCATGGCGTGGCGTGTTCGGCTCCGAAGATACCCGTCGGCCCTCGCACATCATGCGTCACATGTTCTTGTCAGGATCCTGTTCCGCACCCTACCTTTTCCCGGAACTCGCACACCATGCCAGGCAGCATCCTCGACCTCGACCCGGAGAATGGCCACCAACCGGCCCCCGGTCGCCTGCTCGTGAGCGAACCCTACCTGCCCGACCCTTACTTCCGGCGCACGGTGGTACTGCTGTGCGAGCACAACGCGGAAGGCTCGTTCGGCTTCGTGCTGAACCGCTTCATCGACATGGCGATCGGTGATCTGATGGACGACATGCCGCCGATCAAGTCGCGGATCAGCATCGGCGGTCCGGTGCAGAGCAGCAACCTCTACTACCTGCACACGCTCGGCAAGCACATCGAAGGCAGCGTGGCGGTGCTCGACGATGTTCACATGGGTGGAGACTTCGATCAACTGCGTGCAGTTCTCACCGCCGACCCGAAGCTTGCGAAACATGTGCGCTTCTTCGTCGGCTACAGTGGCTGGAGCGAAGGCCAATTGCAGAAGGAGCTCGATCAACGATCGTGGCTGGTGCACCCGGCGGACAAGCGGCGCGTTATGAACACCTCATTGAAGGATCTGTGGGGAGACACCTTGCGTGGTATGGGCAAAGCCTTCGCGCCGCTAGCGAACTTCCCCGACGACCCGACCCAGAACTGATCGATCAGGAACGCGTGAGCACCTTGTTCACCAGCATGGTGACGAGGGAGCTGGCCAGGCGGTGCGTGTAGCGCTTCGTGCGATAGCTGCCGACCCATTGCAGGCCACGGCTCGCGTTCGTGAAGAAAAGCTCATCAGCGGCAAGAAGGTTCTGCGGATTGAGCGAGCACTCATACACTTTGATGCCGTTCTCGATCGCCAGGTTGATGATCTGCATGCGCATGATCCCGCCCAGGCATCCATCGGCAAGGCTTGGCGTGTATAGAACCCCGTTGCTCACGATGAACAGGTTGCCGCCGCTGCTCTCGATGATGTTGCCCCGGTCGTTCTGAAGCAGGCAATCATCCAACCCACGCTCCATGCACCACAGGTTGGCCATCACGTATAGCTGGCAACCGAGCGTCTTGTGCACGGCCAGCATGTTCACGGCTTTGCGCATCTCCGGGTATATGTCCACCATGAGGCCATGTTCGTTCAAGGTGTACACCTCGTTCGGAATGGTGTTCAGTTCAATGGTGAAACCGCCGGTGTGATGCTGCGGGCGGTAGTAGCCGGGGCTGTCGCGGAAAATGGTGAGTCGTGCACGGGCGTTCAGCATGCCACAGCGTGCCACCAGTTGCACCAGATAACGCTCCAACGAACTCCGGTCCAGACCTCGAGGCTGTTGGATCCGCAGCACTTTCAAACCTTCCATGAGCCGCGCCCAATGTGCATCCAGAAAGGCAGGTGCCCCCTTGACGATGCGGATGGTCTCAAAGATCCCATCGCCGTAGTGGAAGGCCCGATTGTCCAAGGTGATGACCGGCTTGTCGCCTTCCATCAGCTCTCCGTTCACGATAACGAAAGGCGTCATGCCAAGATCTCGTTTTGGTCGACCACTTCCTTCAACAACACATTGGACGCAACAAGGATGGGCCGCACCCCGACGGCCACTGCCGCTTGTGCGTCGCGTTCCCGATCACCGATGAACACCGAAGCGGCCGGATCGATGCCGAAGCGTGCCATGGCCTTCTCCAGCAACAACGACCCGGGCTTCCGGCACAGGCAGCGTCCGTTGGAGGGATGGTGCGGGCAATAGTACACGGCGTCCAGTACCACGCCTTTCTCGGCGAGGCGATCGTGAAGATAGGCGTGCAACACTTCCACTTCAGCATGACCGTACAGACCCAGACCGATGCCGCTCTGGTTACTGACCACGATCAGCAACCATCCGGCTTTCTGCACATCCGCCAAGGTCTCGGGCACCCCCCCCAGCACCTCGAAGTCCTCCAGGCGCCACGTGTGTTCGCCCCGTTCCCGGTTCAGCACCCCGTCGCGGTCCAGAAAAACGGCCTTGCGCTTCGCTCCCATCACCGCACACCGATCTGGTCCAACAAGCGAAGCCATACCGAAGGGTCCAACACGGTGATGAAGGCTAACCCGAAGAGCGCACCGTAGAAATGGGCGTCATGCGCAACGTTGTCCTGTCCGCGCTTGTCCTGGTAATACTCGTAGGCGAGGTAGAGCAACCCGAAGATCCAGGCCGGGATACCCATGAACGGGAGAAAGATGATGCTGACACCAGCGGTCGGGAAAAGCAGAATATAAGCGAACAACACCGCGCTAACCGCACCCGAAGCACCGACGGCCCGATAGCCGGGATCATACATATGCCGCTTGTAGGAAGGCAAGGCCGCGAAGGCCGCACCACCCAGGTAGAGCAAGAGAAAGGGCAGCTTGCTGGAAGTGCCCAACAACGCGGGGAAGCTGTGCTCAAGCGTGCTCCCGAAGGAAAAGAGCACGAACATGTTCACGAACAGGTGAGGAATGTGCGCGTGCAGAAAGGCGTGGGTCAGGAAGCGGAACCAGTCCTTCCGCGCGTGGATCGTATAGGGCTCGAAGACCAATTGCTGAAAAACACGCTGGTCGTTCAAGCCGAGCAGGCTGATGACCACGGTGAACGCGATGATGGCAAGTGTCATTCGGGCAGGCCGGTGTTCCGGTAGGTGCCGAAGATAGGGGGCCGCCTTAGTAGGTATGGTCCCGCAAGATGCGCCAGCCCGAAGGCCCCCTTTCCCAGAACAGGGAGAAACCGCCACCAAGGGTATCCCGCGCACGCACGAGGGACCAGCGACCGGTACACCAGGCATGATCGTCGCCAGCAGTCAGCACCTCCAGCCGATCGAAGGTCAGATCGCCCATGGCCGACTTGTCGGGATAGCTCTTTAGGTAGTTGGCCGTGACCTGCGCCCGACCACAGGTGCTGCCTTTCGGACTGATGAAGCAGACGCTATCGGAATAGCCGTTCATGAAGGCCTTGATGTCCCCGGCATCCCAATCCCGCTCCTGCTGAGCCATCACCGCTCGGATGGCTTGGTCCTCGTGGGTGAACGGACCATCTCCACAGCCTATGATCAACACGGCCAAGGCAACCACTATTCCTCGTTGTGGTGACAACAAAAAAGGCCATCCCCGATGTGGAGGACGGCCTTTCGTAGCGCGGGGGAGACTTGAACTCCCGACCTCAGGATTATGAATCATGCGCTCTAACCAGCTGAGCTACCGCGCCATACACCCTTCACCTGAATGCCAAATGGAGGGAAATGGGCGGCAAATATAGTCCCCTGGACGTTCCGCGTGGCGTTCCGTGCAACTTGCAAGGGAAGCTCTTTTACCTACCTTTCCCCGGGTGGTGTACACCCGCACTTGTACCGATGGCGAAGAAGAAGGAAGCTCCCAAGAAGAAGGCCAAAGCGGCCGTCAAACCGAAGTCCGTGGTGAAAAAGGCTACGCCGAAAGGCGGTGCCAAAGCCAGCACTTCCCGACCCGCACCCAAAGCCAAGGGCAAGCCCAAGGCAGCACCGGCCAAAGCCGTTAAAGGCAAGGCGAAGCCCGCACCCGCAAAGAAGGTGGCAAAGCCGGCGGTAAAGGCGAAGCCTGTGAAGAAGGCTCCGGCGAAAAAGGCCCCGGTGGCCAAGAAGTCCGCTCCGAAGGGCAAACCCGTTGTCGCCAAGAAGGCCGCCTCCCCCGCCAAGAAGGTGGTGATGAAGAAGGCAGCCCCGGCCAAGAAGGTGGCCCCGCCCCCGGCACCGAAGAAAGGGACTCCCGTAAAGGCGAAGCCGACGCCAACCACCCCCAAGGCACCCGCACCAAAGCCAGCCGCAGCTCCCGCGAAACCCGCAACCAAGGAGGCAGCTCCGGCCCCCAAGGTCGAGGCACCGAAGCCTGTGGCCGTGAAGGCCGCATCGCCAACCGCACCCGCCAAGGGAAAGGCCAGCAAGCCAAAGGAACCGATCCAGGCCGTGATGACGGGGGTCGATCCGTTGAGCGGTCCATCGCGCCTGACCAAACGCGCTACTAAGGAGCGTTTCGTGATCGAGCATTACATGCGCACCTCGATCAATGCGCTATACGATATGATCAGCACCCCGAGCGGGTTCAGCGAGTGGTTCTGCGATGATGTGAACGTGCGCGGCGACGAGTTTTCCTTCGTTTGGGGAACGGATGTGCAGCAAGCGGTATGCATCGGTCGCAAGCAAGGTGAGCTGATGCGTTTCCATTGGGAGGAGGATGACGACGCCGGTGCCTTCTTCGAACTGCGGATCCGGGTGGATCCCATGACCAACGATGTGGCCCTTGTTGTCACTGACCACGCCTGGCCCAAGGACCTGCCCGAGGCCCGTGCCTTGTGGGATTCCCAAGTGGCCAACCTGGCACGTGTATTGGGGGCTTAAGGCCCGCTCGACGGCCGTCGGCACTTTCATATGAAGCGATTGCATCGCATGATCATCGGGGCCTACTGGGGTCCCTTCATGATCACTTTCCTCATCGTGCTCTTCATCTTCTCCATGCAATGGCTGTGGAAGTGGGTGGATGAGTTCATGGGCAAAGGCCTGCCGTGGGACGTCCTCATCGAGCTGATCATCTACGCCACCTGCGGCTTCATTCCCCTGGTGCTGCCGCTGGCCGTGCTCCTCTCCTCCATCATGACCATGGGCGGGCTGGGCGAACATTCCGAGCTCACACCCATGCGCAGCGCCGGATTGGGTCTGGGGAAGATCATTCGCCCCTTGGTCGTATTCACGTTGCTGATCGCAGGGTTCTCCTTTTTCTTCAGCAACAACCTGCTGCCGCTGATCAACCTGAAGAGCCAGAGCCTTTTGTGGGACGTGACCAAGAAAAAGCCGGCCATCACGATCAAGGCCGGTGTCTTCTTCAACGGCATTGATGGTTTCAGCATGCGCGTCGGGGAGAAGAACGAAGCCGATGGAACGCTCCAGGACGTGCTGATCTACGACCACCGGGAAGCCTTCCAGGCCAACCGCACCGTGGTGCGCGCCAAACGCGGGCACATGCAACGAAGCGTTGACGGCCAGTACATGCTGCTGACCTTGGAAGATGGTGTGTTCTACGACGAACGCGACCGGATGCCCGGTATCAAGGGCGGTTCGGAGCCACTCGTGCGCGGATCCTTCAAGCAGGAACTCTTCCGCCTGGACCTGAGCGGACTGGGCCTCCAGCGAACGGACGAGGACCTTTTCAAAGACCACTACAAGATGCTCACCCTCGGGCAGCTTGATCATACGGAGGACAGCCTCCGGGCCAAGGCCAACGAGCGCGAGGCCACCCAGGAACACTACTTGCGCAATGCGCTTTGGGTGACGCGCGACTCTGTGAAGACCCCGGCGCCCGGAACCATTGCGGCCGCCCCTCCTGCCCTTTCCGCGGTGAGCGGCCGTGGTACGTACGAGATGGCCCAGACGATGCTGCGCTCCAACTTGGAGTTCGTGGACCGGTCTATGGGGGAGCTGAACGATCGGACGCGTATGATCGCCAAGTTCCGGATCGAATGGCACCGCAAGCTCATGTTGGCCTTCGCCTGCGTGGTGTTCTTCCTGATCGGTGCGCCGCTGGGTGCCATCATCCGCAAGGGGGGTATGGGGCTGCCCACGGTGTTCGCCATCATCTTCTTCCTGATCTTCCATGTGATCAGCTTCAGCACCGAGAAACTCGTGGTGGCCGGGGAGATCGGCGCTTGGCCCGGTATGTGGATCAGCACCTTCGTACTGCTGCCCGTGGGGCTCTGGTTGCTGTGGACCGCAGCAACGGACAGCCCGCTCTTGGACCGCGATGCGTATTATCGCGGCTGGTCCAGGCTGCGTCGCCTGTTCATCCGGAATGCGCATCCTCCAACTGTGCAATAAGCCACCCTTCCCTCCGATCGACGGGGGAAGCAAGGCCATGCACAACCTGACCAGGGGCCTGCTGAACGCCGGGCATGAGGTGAAGGTGATCTGCATCAGCACGCCCAAGCACCCCCTGATCATGGACCAGGTGCCGGCCGATATGCTGGAGCGCACGCGCATCGAGGGGGTCTTCGTGGACACCTCCCTCAACGTGGTGGATGCCTTCACGGACCTCCTGACCTCGGACAACTACAACGTCAGCCGCTTCTTTTCGCCGGACCTCGACATCCGCCTGATCCGGTTGCTCTCGAAGGAGCGCTTCGACATCGTTCAGTTGGAGAGCCTGTTCATGACGCCGTACATACCGAACATCCGGCGGTACAGCAAGGCGCGCATCGTGCTGCGGTCGCACAACCTGGAGCATGTGCTGCAGGAGCGCATCGCCACCGGTGAACGGCATTTTCTGAAGAAGCCGTACCGGATGTTCCTGGCCAAGCAGCTGAAGGATTACGAGCTGGCCGTGCTGGATCGGGTGGACGGAGTGGCTGCGATAACCCCTGCCGACGCCGAGCACTACAAGGCCCATGGCACCCGCACCCCGATCCATACCATTCCCTTCGGTGTGGACCCGGTGGAGTACGAAGAGCCCATGCCCGCTGGTGCCCCCATGTTCTTCCACCTCGGAAGCATGGACTGGCAGCCCAACGAGGAAGGCGTGCGCTGGTTGGTGAGCGAAGTGTGGCCGAAGGTGCTGGCGAAGCACCCTGAGGCCCGCATGAACCTGGCCGGTAACAAGATGCCCGCGGACCTGATGGCCCTGAACATGCCGGGGCTCAACGTGCAAGGCCGCGTGAAGAGCGCCAACGAGTTCATGGCGCGCAACCATACCATGGTGGTACCGCTGTTCAGCGCCGGTGGCATGCGGGTGAAGATCGTGGAAGGCATGGCCATGGGCCGCTGTGTGATCAGCACCACCATGGGCGCCGAAGGCATCGACCACACCGACGGCACGGACATCCTGTTGGCGGATACCGCGGAAGCCTTCGCGCAGCGCATGTGTGAACTGCTGGACCATCCCGATAAGGCCGCCATCATCGGCCGGAACGCCCGGGCACTGATCGAGCGCAGCTACTCCGACGGTCCCATTGTGCGAGAGCTCATCGCCTTCTACAGCTCCTTGATCACCCGATGAGGTTGCTCGTGGTCCTTTCGCGGGTGCCCTATCCTTTGGAGAAAGGCGACAAGCTGCGTGCCTACCACTTGGTCTCGCGGCTAGCCGAGCGGCATGAGGTCTTTCTGTTCTGCCTTAGCGATCAGCCCATCGACCCTGAGCATGTGAAGCACCTGCAGGGCATCTGCCAACACATCGAAGTGGTGCATCTGCCCCGCTGGCGGATCATTCTGCGCTTGATCACGGCGGCCTTTTCGCGGCTCCCTTTCCAGGTGGCCTACTTCCACCAACGCCACGCCCACCGGCGCTTCGATGAAGTGATCGCTTCCTTCAGGCCGGAGCATGTGATCTGCCAGTTGGTGCGCACGACGGAGTACGTCAGGCACCACTATGAACTGCCGAAGTCGCTGGACTACATGGACACCCTGAGCAAGGGGATGGAGCGGCGTACGGAAACGGCACCGTTCTACCTGAAGCCGCTGCTACGCGCCGAAACACACCGGCTGATCGCCTACGAGAACCTGATGTTCGACCTGTTCGACAACAACATCATCATCTCGGCCCAGGACCGCGACTTCCTCTACCACCCGGACCGCGATCGCGTGGCAGTGATCCCCAACGGTGTGGACCTCTCCTACTTCAGCCCCCGCGAAGGGGAGCGCCACCACGACCTGTTGTTCACAGGGAACATGAACTACCCGCCGAACATCGACAGCGTGCTCTTTCTGGCCCGTCGCGTGCTCCCGCTCGTGCGCCGCCAGCGCCCCGGCACAAGCCTGCTGATCAGTGGCGTGGACCCAAGTCCGCAGGTGAAGGAATTGGCGCGACTGGACCCTTTGATCAGCGTGAGCGGCTGGGTGAAGGACATCCGCGACTCCTATGCGAACGCCAAGATCTTCTGCGCCCCCATGCAGATCGGCACGGGACTGCAGAACAAGTTGCTGGAAGCCATGGCCATGCGCATTCCCTGCATCACCTCCTCGCTGGCCAACAACGCCGTGGGTGCGCCCGCCGGTGAGGCCATTTTGATCGGCAACGAACCGGAAGAGTACGCCGAGCACATCCTGCGGCTGCTTTCCGATCCGGACGAACGGGACCGCATCGCTGCCAACGGAAATCGATTCGTACGCTCCCATTTCGATTGGGACCAGGCCGCAAGCCGTTTGGAGGCGCTGGTGACCGCCACCACGCCTGTACCCCCCCATTAAGGGCCCGGCCGGGTTACCTTTGCACGCGTTCCACAAGGAACGTCCGGCATGAGCGACAAGATCCCGTTCGACAGTATTGAGGCGGCCATTCAGGACATCCGCGAAGGCAAAGTGGTGATCGTGGTGGACGATGAGGACCGCGAGAACGAGGGCGACTTCCTCACCGCAGCCCGGAATGCCACCCCGGAGGTCATCAACTTCATGGCCAAGCACGGCCGCGGGCTCATTTGCGCGCCACTGACAGAACAACGCTGCGAAGAACTTGGGCTCGACCTGATGGTGCAGGACAACACCGCGCTTCACCACACTCCCTTTACGGTGAGCGTGGACGTGAAAGGGCGCGGTACCAGCACGGGCATCAGTGCCTCCGACCGCAGTGCCACCGTACTTGCCTTGATCGATCCGGAGGCGAAGGCGGATGATCTCGCCCGCCCTGGCCACATCTTTCCGCTGAAGGCCCGCAACGGCGGTGTGCTGCGCCGCACCGGCCATACCGAGGCTGCGGTCGACCTCTCGCGTCTCGCCGGGTTCGAACCTGCGGGCGTGATCGTAGAGATCATGAACGACGATGGCACCATGGCCCGCCTGCCGGAACTGCAGCTGATCGCGAAGCAGTTCGACCTCAAACTGATCAGCATTGCCGACCTGGTGGCCTACCGCATGCGCACCGAGCGGCTCGTTGAGCGCTTGGTGGACGTGGAGCTTCCGACGGAACACGGTGCCTTCCAGCTGATCGCCTTCCGTCAGGTGAACACGGGTGAGGAACACCTCGCTCTGGTGAAGGGCACTTGGGAACCGAACGAACCCGTGCTGGTACGCGTGCACAGCAGCT
>JADZGG010000178.1 GCA_020854015.1 Flavobacteriales bacterium | reverse complement strand
TATGTCGAAGTGCAGATCGACGACGACATGTTGAAGCAGGTGGCCGAGCTCACCGATGGGCACTACTACCGCGCGGTGAACGAGCGGAAACTGAGCGACATCTACGCGGAGATCGACAAGCTGGAGAAGACGCGCGTGAAAGTGACCGAGCACAGCCGCCGCAACGAACAGTACTTCCCCTTCGTGCTTGCTGGCGCTTCGTTGCTCCTACTCGCCTTCCTGTTGGACCGCACGCTCTTCCGCACCATGCCATGAGCGACCGTCCTACATACCGCACGCTGCCCATCACCATCGTGGTGTTGCTCATCGAGCTGCTCGTCTGGGCCTTGGGCATTGTGGCCTGGTACATCCTGGACCGGCATGTGCCCGCCTTCCGGCTGGAACGTTCGTGGGTGCTTTGGGGGCTCGCCGCCGGTCCGTTGATGGTGGCCGTGTACCTGTTCGACCTGTACAGGAGCAACCGCGCCATGAAACGGTTCAGCGAAGCCGTGGTCGCTGGGCGCATCATGAGCGCCACTTCCAGCACCAGGTCCGCTCTTCGCTTCCTGCTCACCCGTCACGGTCTCACCTTCGTGGTACTGGCCCTTGCCGGTCCCCAGCTCGGAACGCGCATCGAAGAAGTGAAGGCCCGTGGTGTGGATGTGGTGGTGGCACTGGATGTGAGCAACAGCATGATGGCCGAGGACCTTCCGCCCAACCGGATGGAGGTGGCTCGTCGCGCATTGGAACAGCTCATCGACCGCATGAAGGGCGATCGCTTGGGCATCGTGGTCTTCGCAGGAGAAGCCTACGTGCAATTGCCGCTCACCGCCGACCGGTCCGCCGCGAAGCTTTTCCTGAGCAGCATCGGCCCCAACATGCTCAGCGTACAAGGAACGGCGATCGGCGCCGCCATCGATCGCGCCAGCCGCTGCTTCCCTGAGGATGCATCCGTAGGCCGTGCCATCATCGTGATCAGTGATGGCGAGAGCTTCGAGGATGATGGCGAGGCCGCTGCACAGGCGGCGGCTGATCACGGCATCATTGTGAACACGGTGGGTATGGGATCACCCCAAGGCTCGCCGATCCCCGAGCGTCGCAACGGAGAGATGCTCGGTTTCAAGAAGGACCGGGACGGGCAGACGGTGATGACCAAGTTGAACGAGGACATGCTGCGCCGTGTGGCCGCCGCCGGAAAGGGAGCCTACGTGCTGGCCACCAACGCTGATACCGGCATCGACGCCTTGGTCCAGGACCTTCGCAAGATGGACCAGAGCGAGACCGGCACCTACCGCTTCGCCGGTTACGAGGACCGCTTTCAACCCGTACTTTCCGTGGGCTGCTTGATGATCCTAGTAGGCATGCTCTTCGGCGATCGACGTTTCCGCTTCTCTCTCCGCAACAGCTTTTCCTGATGATGAAGCGCTCCCTCATCTTCCTCTCGCTGCTCGGCTTCGCGCTCATTACGAACGCCCAGCAACGCCCTGCCGACGGTGCGCTGCGCAAGGGCAATATGGCCTACAAGAAGGGCCGTATGGACGAGGCCGCCAAAGCCTATGAGCAAGCCGCTGCCGATGAGCGGGGCTCGTTCAACCTCGGCAACGCGCTCTACCGCCAGGAGAAGTTCAGCGATGCCCAGCAACGCTACGAAGGAGCTGCGGCCGCAACGAAGGATGCGAACGCGCAGAGCCGTGCCCTGCACAACCTGGGGAACAGCTGGATGCAGCAGCAGAAGTATGAGGAAGCTGTGAACGCTTACAAGCAGGCCTTACGACGCCAACCTGCTGACGAGGAGACCCGCTATAATCTGGCCTATGCCCATAAGAAACTCCAACAGGAAGAGCAGAAGAAGAAACAGGACCAACAGCAGGATCAGCAACAGCAGCCACAGGAACAGAAGCAGGATCAGCAGCAGCAACAGCCCAAGCCCAACGAGATCGACAAGCAGGATGCCGAGCGTATGTTGGAGGCCATGGAGCAGCAGGAGAAGAACACGCAGGACAAGGTCCGTGGCAAGGCCAAGGCCTCGGTGCGCAAGCCCATTGAGAAAGACTGGTGAACATGAAGCGAGCCTTCCTTCCCTTCCTCTTCCTCGCATTGGCCCTTCTCTGTGGAAAGGCCAAAGCACAGGAGATCACCTTCAAGGCCACGGTCGATCGCAACACCTTTGCCGTAGGGGAGAACATCAAGCTGGTTCTCACGCTCGGCAATGCACAAGGTCGTTTTGGCGACCCTGACCTGGGCGGGCTGGTGATCGTGCAAGGCCCCTTCGAGAGCAGCGCGTTCAACTTCATCAACGGCCGGGGATCGGCCACCATCAGTCGCACATACCTCCTGACGGCCACACAGCCGGGGGACTATACGATCGGACCTGCGAAAGCCCTCGTCGGGGGTGGTTCGATCCTCACGGACCCGATCAAAGTGCATGTCGAGAAGGGCATCACCAGTGGCAGCAATGGCGGTCTATTGAACCAGCAACAGAAGCAGGACCGCGACCTCTTCGCAACCATTACGCTCAGCCGGAACAAGTGTTATGTAGGCGAACAGGTCCTGGCCACCTACACGCTCTATTGCAGGTACGGCACCCTGGAGCTCAATAGTTACGAGCTGCCCAAGCTCACCGGATTCTGGGCCGAGGAGATCAACATGGGCAACTTGGAATGGGAGAGCGCATTGCAGACCGTGAACGGCTTGCAATACCGCGTCGCGGTCATCAAGAAACAACTGCTGTTCCCCCAGAAGGCGGGCAAGCTGCGCATCGATCCGGCCACCTTGAAGTGTGTGGTGAACCGCTCGTTCTTCAGTCGCGGTGCCGACATCAATGTGAAGAGCAACGCTGTTGAACTGAACGTTCAGGAACTGCCAGCGAACAAGCCTGCGGACTTCACGGGCGCGGTCGGACAACTACAAATGGAAGTGACCACGGGTGCGACCACAGTTAAGGCCAACGAGGCCATCGACCTGAAGCTGCGTTTCAGCGGACGAAGCAATCTCAAGCTCATCGATGCACCTAGACCCGGCTTCCCGACCGACTTTGAAGCCTATGACCCGAAGATCACGGACAAGGTGAGCGTGAACGCGGGCGGGATGAACGGAAGCCGCGAGTTCCAATACTTGGTGATCCCGCGTCATGAAGGCGTGTATACGCTGGAGCCGATCACCTTCAGCTATTTCGATCCTGAGAAGGGCAGTTACCAACAACTCACCTCAGGCCCCCTGACCTTCACCGTGGAGAAGGGTGATGGCAGCACCGGCGGTTCAGCCACCATCAGCAGGCCAAGCCGCACCGATGTACAGGTGTTGGATCGCGACATCCGTTACATACGCACCGGGGATCTGGAACTGGAGCCGCTCGGACACCATCTCTTCGGTTCCTGGCCTTATGTGGCGGGCATGGCGGCACCAGCTCTGGCCTTTTTCGTTCTTCTCGGATGGCGCCGTAAGCGTGATGCCGAGCAAGCCGATGCATTGGGCATGCGCCGCAAAGGCGCGGACAAGGTGGCCCGACAACGGCTGAAAGCAGCTGCGGAGGCCTTGACCAAGCACGACCGAGAGGCCTTCTACACGGCGATGTCCAAGGCGTTGCACGGTTATGTCTCGGATAAGTTCGCGCTTGGCGTGGCCGAGGTGAACGCACCAGTGGTCCGTGAGAAGTTCGCCTCGCTGGGCGAACTCTCTGAGGCCTACGTGAAACTAATGGACGCCTGTGAACTGGCCCGATTCGCGCCTTTTGAGGACAAACCACGCCAGCAGGTCTACGACGAGGCCGCCGCACTGATCGCCCGCATCGAACACGATCTCCGCGCATGAAAGCCTTGCTCCTGACCCTGCTCCTGGCCGGTTCCATAGGAAGCGCGACCGCACAGATGCCCCCTGCCCTTGCGGACAGCGCTCAGTCCGCCTACGCTCGCGGGGATCATCAGCGCGCGCTCCTGTTCTACGACTCGCTCAATGGTTCGTGGAACTCCGCTTCCCTCCTCTTCAACATCGGCAATTGCCATTTCAAGTTGAACGATGTGCCGCGCGCCATCCTCTACTACGAACGGGCCTTGCGCCTGGCTCCCGGGGCGGAGGACATCCAGGCGAACCTCGATCTCGCTCGCATGCAAGCAGTGGACCGCGTGAACGAGCTGCCCGCCTTCACGCTCGGTGGCTTCTGGGAACGCACCCGCGGAGGTCGCGATATCGATCAATGGGCGCGTCGTTCGCTTTGGGCCTCGTTGTTGCTCTTCATCCTTCTCAGCGCCTGGGTGCTGGTGCGTCGCAGACGAGGGAGGAACGTGCTGCTCGGTGCGAGCGGGCTCGCTCTGGTCGTGACTATTTCGTGTGTCGCACTGGCTGCCTACAGGGTGCGCGAAGCCACGGATGACAGCCAGGCCATCATCATGGCAGCGAAGGTGGATGTACGTAGCGAGCCACGCGAAGGAGCGACCGCGCTCTTCGTTCTGCATGAAGGCACCAAGGTCATGGTCTTGCAAGAACAGAACGGATGGAGCGAGGTGAGGCTCCCGAACGGTAGTGTAGGCTGGATGCCGCCTTCCTCACTGGTGCGGATCTGATCATCCGTAACACGAACGCCCCGGAACACCAAGGTGCGCCGGGGCGTTCTCATGAAGGACCTTTCCTCAGGGTGCCGTGCTCGCTCGTGTGGCCGTCGGTACTGATCCTCCGATGGTGGTCAGAATGAAATCACGGTCGTTGCCTGTTCCTGTGTAGATGGTCCAGGCATCAAGGTTGATGTCCTCCCTGCGGTAGCCGGTCACGGCATTCGTCGGCACTGTGCCACCGATGGCTTGGAGCAAGGGATCCCTGTCATTCGAGGAGCCGGTGTAGCGGATCACCCCATCACTATTGCTATCACCCGGCCAAAGGCCTTTGGTGGTCCCATCCGTTTGCATGGCATTGGTGCCGTAGGCTTGGAACGAAGAGGTGGTCATGTTCAGCACTTGTGCATTGGCGGTCAGCGCTTGCGCGGCCATCACAGCAAGGTGGTTGCGGTGGCGCACGCACAAGAACTTACCCACCGGGTTCGCATTGAAAGTGACCAGAGCGGAGCCATCCGGAGCGATCACATCGCCGTTGGCTTTCACAAGGGCCGCTCTGCGCTCCGCGATCGAGTAGCTCGCGTCATTGTTACGCAGTTCCACGATGATCCAATCCACGATGGCATTGCTTCCGGTCTGGCTAAGCAGGCCTGCACCGATGGTGGCGCCGGGGTTCGCAAGCGTGTATCCCAGTCCCGTGTAGGGCTCCGCATTCGGAATTAGATTGGCCAGGCGAAGGTTGTCACGCATGAGCGTTGTGCCCCAGTTGAGCGCACCGCCCAAGTACACTTTCGCACCCACCGTGTACGTACTAGGGGTGGTGGTCGTAGTGGTCCGGTACAGCACCCGGCTGTAGAAGGGTTGTAGCGTGATGGTGCCGGAAACGACCACTCCGTTCACATCGCTCCAGTTGCCCGAGGGAAGGGTCATGACCTGCGCGGTCAGCTGGTCGTTGTATAGGATGATGTGGTCCTGCGCAGGATCGACAGGCTGCACGGCCACGCGATGCACTTGTACGTTGTCGATCCAATAGCGCGGGTCCGTATAGTGGTTCACATATTGCACGTAGGCGTTGTCGGTCATACCTGCCTGGAAGATCAGCTCCACATCCCTGCGTTGGTTGCTGAAAGGCATCAGGCGTTCATAGATGGTGTTCGGCGTGGTGAGTTGTGTGCTACCCTTGATACCGGCCTTCACCTCCCCATAGATGTCGCTCTGGGTGCTGTACTTCATCCGGTACCACTGACCACTGGTCACTGCGAAAGCGGTGGGATTGCGCACGGTGAATTCCGGGTAGCTGGAGTTGTTCGGCAGGTTGGCCTTCAGCGCTCCATTGTCCAAGAAGGTAAGGTCGCGTATGGCTGTGGCATTGGTCGGGTAGCCGCCCCACCCGGTGACGTTCGCATCGAAAGAACCGTTGGCAACGAGATTGGTGCTCAGTTCACTGGTCACCGCATAAGCGTTCAGATGAAGCGGGCTGGCGGTGCTTCCAACGTCCTCTGACTTGTCGTTCTGCCAACGCGCTACCGTGTAGTAGTCATAGAACCCGCTTTTGTTGGTGAAGTCCTGCATGATGGACATCTCGTTCCACGGGTTGAAGTAGCGGTTGTTCGTGAACGTACCGAAGTCGCAACCGCCGGGGGTCCAGACCTGTGTCTGGCGCATGCACAGCTGGTCCTTGTTCAACGAATAGAAGATGTTCCCCGAGATGGTCTCGTTCTGGTAGGCCGGAACACTGTAGGGGGCCACTGCTCCCGGGCCGCTGAAGTTCGACCAGTCAGAGAAGGTGATCTGGTAATGGTTGTCGAAACAGGTATTGTTGATGATCTGGTTCCCGCTGGAGAGCATCGTGTGGTCCACGAGAATGCCGTTGCCACTGCAATGCGCGAACGTGTTGTTCTGCAGCACTGTGTTCTTCACGCTCACGTTCCCGTAATAGAACCCGTTCGCCATGTACTTGTAGGTCGCGTCATCATCGGGCGCCGAACTGTCCAGGTTGCCTTGGGCGTACACCACGATGTTGTCGCGCACGATGGCGCCATCGCAGTTGTCGAACCCGATGCCCGAGCCGTCGTTCAGAATGGAACAGCACGCCTGTACGAAGTTCTTCTCGACAAGGCAGTTCTGTTCAACAGTGATGCCCATGTACCCGATGTTGTTCAACCGGTTGCGCTGCACCTTGTTCCCGGAGCCGTTCACCCGGAGGCCGATGTACCCCCAATACGACTCACCCAATCCGCGCTGCACCGCGATGTCGTTCATTACGTTGTCCGCGAAAGTGGCGTCCGTATCGATCAAATAGACACCCGTGGCGTAGGTTCGCTCGATCGTGTTCCCCAAATACTGGTTGCCGATCCCGTAGCTGATGATGGCCTGATACATGTCCTGGAACGTGCATCCTTGGACGGTGATGTAGTTGGCCGTTTCGTTGCGGATCGCCGCCTTCGCCTGGTGCTTGAAGGTGAGCCCGGTGATCGTGATGTGGTGGCGGTTCACGTAATTCCACACTCCCCATTCCATACCGTTGTTAACCTCGATCGTCAAAGTGCTCGGATTCACGTTACCAGGTGCCCAGAAATAGAGGTAGCCTGAAGCGGCATCATGGTACCACTCCCCTGCCATGTCGAGCTCGCTGAGCTTGTTGGTGAGGTAGTAGCCCCACTCGAAACCCAGAAGGTTGAAGATGATCGGATTGAAGGTCAGCTGCCCGGTGGTGTAGGCTGTGACCGGAGTGACGTCGTAGCTCCAGTTGGAACTACGGATCACCACGTTCGCACCGGTCCAATAGTTGTTCGGCTGTGTGAGCTGACTATCCTGGATGGTGCTGGTGCTGCCCAGATCGTTCCGAAGGAACCCGGTATTGGGGTAGCGCGCCAAGGTCTGAAGGACGCCGTTGCTATACACGTACTTCACGCTTCCGCTCACAGGCACCTTCCAGATGTTGCCGGAGTGCAAGGTCCAGCCGGTGGTGATCTGTGTGCTGCCCAGGACCTCGGGGTTGGCTCCGGTGCCGTATGCACCG
>JADZGG010000177.1 GCA_020854015.1 Flavobacteriales bacterium | reverse complement strand
CGTTGTAACCGGTGCTATATCGCGGACTGTCATAGAAACCGACCAGACCGCTGTCCGGCACATCGGCAACGGTTTCGAAGTAGGGGCACATGGCGAAACCCTTTCGGTCCATCCAAGCATAGAGGTCCGGCACAAGCTGGTCGCGCATGAAGCGGCCCATCGCCGGTCCCAGCTTGTCGTCCTGGGTCGTGAGCAGTTCCATCACATATTGGTGATCGGCGCCGTTGCTCACGTGCGTTTCGAAGTAGACATCGGGATCCCAAGCGGTGAGGGCCCGCACCAAGGCCCAGGTGTTCTGCGCGTCCATCTTGATGAAGTCGCGGTTCAGGTCCAGGTTCAGTGCGTTGGCCCGGAAGCCGTACTCCATGGGACCAAGCTGGTTGGCGCGGCTGTGCGATCCCCGTTCCACGGCGCCGCTCACGTTGTACATGGGCACAATGCAGATGGCGTTGTGCACGGTGAGGCCCATGAGCTGATCGCTCTCCAACAGTGCTTGGGCTAGAAGCAGGCTGGCGTCCACGCCATCCGGTTCACCAGGATGAATGCCGTTGGTGATCCACAGGATGTTCTTGCCTGCGGCGCGGATGCTGTCCGGCGTGAACCCACTACCATCGCTCACCACGAAAAGGTGAATGGGCTGGCCACCATCATCCGCTCCGATGGTCAACAGCTTGGCGCCCCCGTGCCGCGCATCAAGCTCCTGGTAACGCGCGATCACCTGCTCCCAGGTAGGCGTGGTGTCGCCGGAATAGATCCATTGAGCATGACCGAGAAATGGAAGCAGGGCGAACGTGAACGGAAGGGACCAGCGCATGGCCCGAAGGTCCGAAGGATCGCACAACACGTCCAACCCGAAAGCGAGAAAGCCCCTCCGACCTGCGTCGAAAGGGCTTTCCGTCGGGTTCCGAACGATCAGTTCACAACGATCCGTGCATTGTGCACCCCTTTGGAGGAGTGTACCCGCACAGGGTAAACACCTGCGGCCGCACCGACCATGGGTACCAGCACCTGGCTTGTGCCGTTGACCGGTACGCTGACCACCAGGTTCCCTTGAACATCATACACTTCGACACGCGTCATGCGATCGGCACCGGTCAACCGGACCATGCATCCGGCGGCGCCGTCCGTGGGGTTCGGCAGCAACTCGACGGTCGCACCCGCTTCCTCCTCCGGCACACCAACGGTGCCCTGGATGGCGGTGTCCATGTTCACCACGATACCGAAGGGAGGCCCCCAATCACTGTTCGCGTCGCGGCTGCGCAACCACAACACGTGCACGCCCTGGTCCACTGGAACGGGAATGTCCCCTCCCACCAAGCGTTCCAGCGCGTGGTTGAAGTTGCCGTCGAAGGCCAGCATCGGCGTCGCTGTGCCTTCGCCCGGATCAATGTCGAACCAGTACTCCGCTGCGGAAACGGAGATGGACGGAAAGGAAACGGAGCCGGGCATCACATCGACCACGGTGCTGAAGACGGCACCCCAATCGTTGTTCGCATCGCGCGCCCGGATATTCAGCACGTGCGTGCCATCGGCAGGAAGCGAAGTAGCGTCCAAGCGGACCGCCTCCAGTGCTGCGTTGAAGTTGCCATCGAACGCAAGCATTGCCGTGCCATTGCCTTCACCCGGGTCCGTGTCCCAGAAGTACTCGGCGTCGGTGACCGTGATGTCCGGGAAGGACACTGCGCCGGGGAAGATCTCGACGATCGTGCTGAAGAGCGGTCCCCAGCCGTTGTCCTCATCCTTCGCACGGATGTAGAGACGGTGGGTGCCGATGGAAGGCAGCGTGCCTGTGCTCAGTTGGATCTGCTCGAGGGCTTCGCCGAAGGCACCATCCTCTGCGGTCAAGGCCGTGCCATTGCCCACACCGGGGTCGGTGTCCCAGAAGTACTCGGCCGTTGTGACGCCGAGCTGCGCGTTGCACCACCCTGCCGCTAGCAGCCCGGTGGCGATCAACAGGTTCCTGATCGTGATCATGACCTTGTGCGGATCAACGGTCGAACGCGACGGCCTTCACCCGCAGCGTGCTGCCCTGGCGGATGTTGAAGGGATGACCGGTCATGTACGTGCGGGCGGCGCCAGTGTGCAATGGGAAGAAGTTGTTCAGTGTATAGGATCCGCCGTACGCACCGGCATCGCCAGTGCTAAGGTCCAGATCGCTGAACACAGCAGCAGGGTTCGCGCCGTCCACACAACCGGGGGCATTGTTCAAGCTGCCGTCGGCATTCAGTGTCAGTGGCTGGCTTGTCGTGTTGGCCTGTGCGAAGGTGAAGGTGGTTGAGACCGCGAAGCTGGGTGAGATCGCGCTGGTCACATGGTTGAAGTAGACGTTCAACTGACCATTGTTCCCACTGTCCTTCCAGATCCCCCGGTTATCACCGTTCCACGTGGTGGTCACCGCATTGTTCATCACCTCCCAGATGCTACCAGCTGAGGTATTGGCGATCAGAATGCCGTACGTGCTGAAATTGCCGGTGTAGGCTGTCACTGTGTTGTTCCAGATCAGGTTCGGTACTGCGGACGTATTACCGTCGTACGCGTTGATCCCGGACCAGCCGTGTTGAACGTAGTTGTTCCGGATATGGAACACCTGGTTGACCCCGCTCACGAACACGGCGTCGTACCCAACACGCCCCTTCACCTTGTTTCCGATGATCGCGCATGTATCCAGCGCAAACCCTCCCACATTTCCCGTGATGCTGATGGCCTCGTCGTTCAAGGTGGAACCGTCAATGTCACTACCCACCACGCTTCCATAGTAGAGGCTTACCGTGCCGCTCAACAGGGTGCAGCCTACCACATCACCATCATAGTACTGGTTGGCCAAGTTGATAGCACCGTTCACGAAATAGCTGTCGATCACGCGAACCCGGGTTCCACGCACGGCCGCGGTACCCGCGCCTGCCTGAACGGAACCGGCCGTGTTGCGCATCCCGATGATGGTGACCTCGCGCCCCGAGGTCGGAACAATGCTGTAGGTGCCCTGTACGTAGAAGAAATCGTTGTTGGCGTAGCTGAGGAACTGCAGGCTCTTGTTCACGGTGATGTCCTCGATCCACGGAATGTTGCCCGCGCGGTTCTTCACCACGACCCGGTCACCATCCACAGCGGCGGTGACAGCGGCATTGATGCTGGGATAGGTCGGGCTGCTGCCGAACTCCTCTACGATACGGTCTGTGGCACCTGCGCTCAAAGAGAGGGCAAGGAAGCCGATGGTGGCCAAGTGCTTCATGGTCGTGTTGCTGCTTGTTGCAGCGTGCGAAGCTATTCGCCCACACCGACCGCCACCAATGAAAGACCCCGGCACCTGTCAGGCCCGGGGTCCGATGGGACCGGGTGGCATGTTGCCACCGATCTGGGAGATCAGCCGTTCTGCTCCTCCGGGAGAACGACCTCGAATGCAGGCGCCGCTTCCGCGGTTTGAGGAGCCGTTGTTTCCGTCGTCGTAGCTGGTGCTTCCAGCGGTGCCTGGGCGTAAAGCTGTTCCTCGTCGGTCAGTTGTAGCAACAGGGTCAGGGTCATCACAGGCCACATGGTTCTTGGCGGGTTAGTGCACCGCAAAGGTGGCCGACCACACTATCCAAAGTCAAGACGAATAGGTATATTTAATCGACGAATACCGCTTGACAATCGACGAACACTTGCACTATGGATGTACTACCCGGTACAGCACGGAATCTTCGATCCCTTCACAGGCCTCGAACTTCCAGAAATGCATACCCACTTTCTCCATTACACGGATCGAAGCCGCATTCCCCCGCGCAGCACGCCCAATGATGGCATCCAGTTCGAATCGCTGGAAGCCAAGTTCCACGCTGGCCATTGCAGCCTCAGTGGCGTAGCCCTGCCCCCAATGGCGCTGATGCAACCGATAGCCCAGGTCCACGAAACCCTCTGGTTGACGTTTCAATCCACACCATCCCAGGATCTCCCCATCAGAAAGCCGAACCACCGTCCACCGCCCGAAGCCATGCACGCGATACGTATCATAACCGCGGATCAATGCTTCCGACGCCGCCAGGTCAGGAAAAGCCACATCACCGGTCCAACGCAGCACTTCCGGATCGGCGTTCAGCTCGAAGAACGAGGGCGCATCCGTCAGGTCGAATTCACGCAAGAGCAATCGGGAGGTGCGGACAGGGTCCATGGCCTCAAAGGTGGGAAAGAGGAATCGCCAAGCGAAGCGGACCTTGACGATCTTCGCCACATGATGCTACGCCTCCTCGCCATCGTTGGTATCGCGCTCACGCTGAGCACGACAGCCCAGAACATCCATGGACCGCGTTTGGGCGGAACCCTGGCCACGCAATCTGCTGGCGGGCTCTTTCTGAACACCAGCAACCTGTTGCCGGGCTTCGTTCTTGGCTATGGTGTGGAGTTGCCCATGCACCCGCAGTTCATCATCATGCCTGAGCTGCTGTGGATGACAAAAGGCGCCGTGGTACGCAATCCAGCTCAACTCACACGAAGCAAAACGGCGCTCCGCTATCTGGAACTGCCCATCATGGTGAAGATCAGCACCGACGCCAAGCCGGGGGGACTGTTCCTTACCATCGGTCCATCACTGGGCTATTTCGTCGCCGGTCGCTCAAGGGTGTGGTACAACAACGAGCTGCAAAGCGATGTAAAGTACGACCTCTCGCAAAGCGATCGTCGGTTCCAATTCAGCGCTGCCGCTGGCATGGGCACCGACATGAAGCGGACCAGCTTCGAAGGGCGGGCTCAGACCAGCTTGACCCCGTTCTCCGTCACCCTCAACACACAGAACATCGTCTACCAATTCACCGTGGGCTGGCGGATCTTACCCAAGGAGAAGCCGGTCAAGAAAGAGGACGAAGAGTAAGTGGGCCGATCG
>JADZGG010000176.1 GCA_020854015.1 Flavobacteriales bacterium | reverse complement strand
GCACCGACAGTGCCGCCGTGATGGACCTGCTTTTACGCGATGCCGAAAGTGCAAGTCGCTTGAACACCTTAATGGCGCGTGACCCCGCAACGCCGCTGGCCGTGGCGCCTGAGATCCCGCCGATCGCCCCCTTGGACAGGGCCCAGCTGAACGAACAGTCCATTCAGGCCAACAGCGTGCTGCAACAGGCCCGCCAACAGCAGATCGCCGCTGACCTGCACGTGCAGGAGCTTCGTGGGGACATGTTGCCGCGGTTGGACGCTTTCGCCAACTATGGCTACACGCGCTCCAGTTCGGCGGTTGGCTTTCTCCAGAGCAACCAGAGCCGTGGTCCGGACATGGGGGCGCGTCTCTCCATCCCGCTCTTCCACGGAGGCCAACAGCGTACCGCCCGGGATGTGGCCCGACTTCAGCGTGAACAAGCTGCCTTGACCACGGAGCAGGTGGCCCTGAACCTCCAAGAGAGCTTGCTGAACGCTTGGAACGCGCACTCCACCGCTTTGCAACGGGAAACACTGGAGCTGGAGCAGTTGACCGGCGCCCGTAAACAGGTGGATGTGGCCTTGGAAAGCTATCGGCTCGGTGTGCTTACTGCTGTGGAGCTCCGTGATGTGCAGGTGGGCTACCTCGCCGCGGAACAGCGTCTGCTGCTGGCCCGTTACGAGGCCAAAGTGTCCGAACTGCAGCTCAAGTGGCTGGCCGGCAGGCTTCTGTAGTGTGGCCTCAAGGCTCTTTTTCCCTGATCGGCATCACCTTTGCGTTATGGGAGACATGACACGCAATAGCCTGTTCCTGTTGTTCGGGTTTTCCCTGATGACCTCGGCCATGGCCCAGGGCAAGGTGCAGACCGGTGGTCCTGCCGTAGGGGTTCCCACGACCTTTCCACTTCGCACGGTTGAGCACGGCGCCTTCAAAGCAGGCGAAAAGTTGACCTATGTGCTCCACTACGGGTTCGTGAACGCTGGTGAAGCCGTGATCGAACTGCAAGAGAGCGACCTGATGATCCAAGGGCGCAAGATGCTCCGTGCGGTCGGCAAGGGCCGAAGCCTGGGCGCCTTCAACACATTTTACAAGGTGGACGACCACTACGAGACCTATTTCGATCGTCAGGGTGTGTTCCCCTGGATCTTCATCCGTCGGGTGAACGAAGGTGGCTACAGCTTCAGCCAGGATTACAGCTACAAGCAGCACCTGCATCAGGTGAGCACCCAGAAGAAGGAGACGCACGCGGTACCGGCCCACGTGCAGGACATGCTGAGCGCCTTCTACTACGCCCGCACCATCGATTACAGCAAGGCCAAGCCTGGTGATGAGTTCGCGATCGACTGTTTCCTGGACGATGAGATCTGGCCGTTGAAGATGCGTTTCGTTGGTAAGGAGACCGTGAAGCTGCGCGGGGGCAAGTACCGTTGCCTGAAGTTCCAACCGGTGGTGCAGGAAGGCCGCATCTTCAAGGCCAATGACGACCTGAACGTGTGGGTGACGGATGATGCGAACCACATCCCGGTGCTGGCCGAAGCGAAGGTGCTGGTGGGTTCGATCAAGATGGAATTGAGCGGTTACGAAGGCCTCGCGAACCCCATCGCGAAGGAGTAAGGCCCGCTGCTATCAAGAGCGCACCGTTGAAATGATCCGTGTCGCCCCGACGTTAACCGTCGGGGCGATGTGCTTTCTTGGCACTGGTCCGGGCATCAACGCACGGCGGGGGGGAACATGAAGCGATGGCAGAAGTGGACGGTGGGGTGTGGACTCTTGGCCACCGTTGGCCTCGTGGTCACCAGTGTGGACCTGGCGCCGCACGTGGAGTACGTGCCCGATCAACCCCTTGCAGCGGTCGATAGCACCCTGCCACCGCCGAGCGCCTACGGGCTGCCCATGAGCGGCTTCGTGTTGGAGCAGGGCATCGTCAAGGCCGGACAGACCTTCAGCGACCTGCTGGCCGGACATGGGGTGGGCGTCACAGCGATCGATAGCCTGGTTCGCCTTGCCCAGCCCTTGTTCGATGTGCGGAAACTGCGGACCGGACATCCTTATGCGCTCATCTTCACCGATGACGCCGAGCGGCTGCCGCACTATTTCGTGTACGAAGTGGACGCCGTGGAGCACGTGATCTTCGCTGTACAGCCACCCATGAACGTCCGGGTAGGCAAGCGACCGGTGGTGACCGAGGTGAAGAGCGTTAGCGTGGCGGTGACGGGTGCCTTGTGGAACGACCTGAAGGAAGCAGGTGCGGATCCAGCGCTCACGATGCAGCTGGCCGATGTGTTCCAGTGGTCGGTGGACTTCTACCGGATCCAGAAGAACGACCGCTTCACGGTGGTGTACGACGAGCGTACGGTGGATGGAGAGCCTTACGGCGCGCCGCGTGTGCTGGGGGTTCGCTACAGCACCAGCGAGGTCACCAAGGAAGCCTTCCGCTTCGCCCCGGACAGTGCGCATGTGGCCTACTTCGATGCGGAGGGCAACAGCCTGCGCAAGGCCTTTCTGAAGGCGCCGTTGAAATTCAGTCGCATGAGCTCCGGGTTCACCCAGCGTCGTTTCCATCCTGTGCAGAAGCGGTTCAAAGCGCACCTGGGCACCGATTATGCGGCGCCCTATGGCACACCGATCCTGGCCGTGGGTGATGGCGTGGTGGAGAAGGCCGGCTGGACCGCCGGCAACGGGAACTACGTGAAGGTCCGCCACAACGGCACCTACAGCACACAATATCTGCACATGCGCAAGATCCTGGTGCGCAATGGCCAACATGTGGGTCAGGGGCAGACCATCGGCGAAGTGGGCAGCACGGGCCTGGCCACGGGACCGCACGTGTGCTTCCGCTTTTGGAAGAACGGTGAGCAGGTGGATCACAGGAAGGAGGAGATGCCCAGTGCCGACCCCGTACCACCGGCTGAGCGCGCGGCCTTCGACCAGGTGCGGTCGACACTTTTGGCCCAGTTGGATGAAGCGCAGAACGAGGCGCTCCGCATCAGCACGGCGACGTTCTAGCGGGTCGCCAGCTTCAGGATCTCATCGTAGGAATGCCGGTGCACTCCGGGAGCCGCGCCCACGGCTGCGTTGATCAAGGCTTGGGCAAGCACGCTGTGGGGCATGGGCCGGTACTTGCGTGCACCACCGATCATGAGCGGAGCAACGAGCTTGGTGACAGCAATACCGATGCGTTCGCCAGTGCGCACTTCCTTGCGCGGGCCAGTGAGAATGGAAGGCTGGAAGAGGTGTGTAGCAGGGATGCCTTGGGCGATCACCTCACGTTCCATCTCTCCCTTGGTGCGGTTGTAGAAGATGCGACTGTCAGCGTCCGCACCGATGGCGCTCACGATGGCGATGGTGCCGACACCCTGGGCCTTCGCCCAACGCGCGAGGCCGACCACCAGGTCCTTGTCAACGTGCACGAACTTGCGTTGGTCGCCGCCGACATTGCGGATGGT
>JADZGG010000175.1 GCA_020854015.1 Flavobacteriales bacterium | reverse complement strand
CGGCACCGCCAGCAACCTGAAGTGGGCGCTGCACAGCGGCCTCTGCAACGGGCTTGATGCCTTCACCGAAGTGGCCAACGGGAATGCCAGCGGCGTGACGATCCTGAACGTGACCCCAGCGACGGACTACCGCCTGCTGGTGTTCAACACCGGTGGACCCGGCGTGCAAGGAACCTTCAGCCTCAACCTGGAAGTGCCTGGCATCAACGACGCCAGCATCAGCCAGGTGACCAGCCCATCAGGTCTGCTCTGTGACACCCAGTTCCAACCTGTAGTGAAGCTCAAGAACCTGGGTGAGACCACCTTGAGCAGCGTGCAGATCACCGTGAAGGAGGACGCGGTCACAGAGTACGTCTACAACTGGAGCGGTCCTGCTCTGGCGTTCGGTGATAGTGTGACGCTGACCCTGCCCTTGGTGACCTCAACCGGCAGCCACACGCTGAACGTGAACACCGACCTGCCCAACGGCGCTGCCGATGACATCCCAAGCAACGATCTGGCCAGCAGCGCCTACCAGGCCGATGGACAGACGGCCAAAGTGCGGGTGACCACCGACAACAACCCGGGTCAGACCACCTGGATCATCTACGCTCCAGGTAACATCCCCGTGGCGAGCGGCGGACCTTACGTGCTGCCCAACACACAGAGCACCGCAACGGTCTGTCTGCCGAGCAACGCGGCCAACAAGTGGTTCTTCTTCCTGTTCGACAGCTTCGGCGATGGCATCTGCTGCTCCCAGGGTACCGGCTCATGGCAGGTGCTGGATCGGTTGGACCGCGTGATCATGCGCGACAACGGCCAGTTCACCACCCAGAGCCCCAACACCCCACCGCTGACCAGCAGCTACTCGGCCGGGCATGAGATCACCTTGCCCATCGGCCCAACACGTCCCTGGACCACCTCGCCCTACAACGTGTGCGGTGTGTTCAACCTGGGCCTGCAGAGCAAGATCCGTTGCACCACCGTTAGCGGTGTTACCAGCTACCAGTGGGAGTTCAGCAACCCCGATGCCGGTTACCAGCGTCGCGTGAGCGCCTCCACCAACTTCGTGACCTATGTGAACATGCAGGCCATGGCGCCGCAACTGGGCATCACCTACTTCGTGCGCAACCGCGCCGATCAGGGTACCGCCGGCTTCAATGACGATCGTTGGGGCGAAGGCTGCGAAATGGCTTGGAGCAACACCACGCCCTTCTGCACCGGCTTGGTCGCGACGGCGGGTTCCACCTTCAGCTGCGGCGCCACCCGCACCTGGGGCGGTAGCTCCAAGATCTGGGCGACGCCTGTGGTGGGGGCCTACCCCTACGATGCCAACGGCAACGGCAGCTATGCGGATGCTGGTGATCAGCAGTTCGCTTACCACTTCCGCTTCACCGGTCCCGGTGCCTACGTCCGCGACATCTACACCACCAACTACATCTGCCCCCTGGCCTGGACCACCAACCCCTTGGTGGCCGGCAATACCTACCAGGTAACGGTTGAAGTGCAGGTGGGTGGCGTGTGGCGCGGCTTCTGTGGCAGCACCTGCAACCTCACCATCGCGGCCGGCCCCGGTCAAGGTGCTGGTCGCATGGACGCTGCGGTGGTCACCGAGGAGAACATCAGCCTATGGCCGAACCCCGTGCGTGATGGTCTCGTGAACCTGCGTATCGACGGCATCACCGACGCCGATCAGCGCATCGCGGTGGACATCTACGATGCCTTCGGCAAGAAGGTGGTGGCCCAGCAGTATGCCAACAGCGGCAACCTGTTCAACACTGTGCTCCACCTCGACGGCGGTCTCGCTGCAGGGGTCTACATGGTCAACATCACCATCAACGATCGCACTTCCCTCAAGCGCCTCACCGTGCTCTAAGGGAACAGCCTTCGATCCTTATGCGAACGCCCCCGGCCCATGGCCGGGGGCGTTCTGCGTTCAAAAGGCCCACATCAGCAATTCAACAAAACCGCTTCCCTATGAAAGCGGACGTCGAGACCATATCCGCGCGCGGCATTGCATTCTTACCGTAAACCACAGTCTCATCCTGCAGAGCACATAGCGACCGTGGCGATCGGCATTGCACGTTCGTCGGAAGGCGTTGTTATACCCTGCAGACCGCATTTCGCCCCCAGCGATCCGCGTTGCACGTTTGCCGGCGGGCATTGCTGCACGCTGCAGATCGCATTTCGTCCCTAGCGATCCGCATTGCGGGTTCGCCGGACGGCGTTGTTGCACCCTGCAGACCGCATTTCGCCCCCAGCGATCCGCATTGCGCCTTCGCCGTATCGCGTTGTTGCACCCTGCAGACCGCATTTCGCCCCCAGCGATCCGCATTGCGGGTTCGCCGCATCGCGTTGTTGCACCCTGCAGACCGCATCCCCTCGGCGATCGGCATTGCATGTCGGGCAACGAGCGACGTAGGCTTCAGCGGTCCGTCGCACGGCGAGCATCTGTTCGAGCCCTGCGTTGGATCGACATCTGAACGCACTGATCTTGATCCAATGGATCTCTCCGAAGGAATAAAGGAGGCTGTATCTGGTGGATGTCCCAAATTCTGGCACGGCCTTACTGCATCACGAAAGGCGCGATCCCGTTGATGGACGGATCCTTTAGGCCAGGTTATTAACGATCGTTGATATTATTCTCAACTATTCGCTGACGATCGATCGTGGAGATCTCGTGGAAACCCACACTTCCGAGCTCACGTTCGACGGGGTGTTCCGATCATCCAAGACTAAAACGTAAGAACACCATGAGCCCATAAACACCTCACCCACCCACCACTCGCTCGAACGACCCTTGAACGAAGGACACCCACCCAAAACAACCCGGTCGAAAGACCAAAACACCGCCGAAAGGCACCGACGAAAATGAACAAGCAGCAAGAAGTGAAGCTGAACATGTACTACACCGTACAACGCGCCTTGGCGGAAGCCGAACCGCAATGGACGGGCATTCCGGCCTTCAGCGCGGCCGTGGCGGAACTGAACACCAACCTGGAGGCCATCCAGGGCGCCGTGGAGAAGCAAGTGATCGACATCACCGGTTTCGCACGCGACAAGCAGCAAAGCCTGGAGCAGCTGATCGCGGTCACGCTGGTGGTCTCGCGCAGCACGCTGGCCTATGCCACAGTACAAGGTGACCTGGTGCTGGCCGGCAAAATGCGCGTGGGCAACGTGCTGTTGCGCCGCCACAACGACGCTGTGGTGGCCCGGCACTGCCAGGCCGTGCTTGATGCCGTCACCCCTGTCGCACCTGCGCTGGTGGACTTCGGCGTCACCGCACAGCGCCTAGCGGATCTGAAGCAGGCCATCGCCCGTTTCGGCAACGCCCTGAGCGCACCGCGCGTGGCCATCACCACGCGGAAAGGGGCCACCGCGGAACTGAACCTGCTGATGAAGGACACCACCAAGTTGCTGGCGAAGCGGATCGACGGCATGATGGAACAGTTCCGGTCCAGCGCACCCACCTTCTTCCGTGCCTACATGGATGCGCGCATCATCGTGGACCGCGGCGTGCGCTCCACCGCCGACCCTTCCCTGCGTGCATTGGGCATCGGCAACGGTGCCGCGCAGAAGGCCGCCTGAGCAAGGTCGCCGATCGGATGGACGAGGCCCGCCGCAAGGTGGGCCTTGTGCGTTAGGAAGGGGCATGAAGTGGTGGCGCTCGCATCTCGCCTTCGGGCCACCCCCTGCCCCTCCTTCGCAGGAGGGGAGCCCAAGCTTTCTTAAGGTGACAAGTGGTCAATAGCGGAGACGCAACTAGTTCCCCTCCTACCAAGGAGGGTCAGGGGTGGTGGCACACCGATCTCAAACGCACATTGCGGATCGCTTCCTTTCATCCCCCGCGTCCGCGAAGCGGGACAACGAGGGGGCGGAGGGGGAGCTGCCATGCGATCCGCACTTCGAATACGTTCGGAAAATTTCCATGAGCGAAGGCCATGCGGACCGGCTCCCCCTCCACCCCCTCGCTAAGGCGCGGGGGAATAGGAAGCATGGCCTTCGCAGATCCGGGGGGAAGAGGTGGTGGCACACGGGTCTCCTTACCTACATAGCGGATCGCTTCTTCTCTTCCCTTGCTTCCGCGCAGCGGAACAACGAACCTTCTACAGACAAAGGCCCGTCGCAAGCATGAGCGTTGGTCGCTGAGCTACTGCTTGACAAGCCGGACGGAACGCAGCTCTGCCTTTGTGCGGATCTGTAGCACATACACACCAGTGGCCAGCGCACCGAGGTCAAGCTGAACGGTGTTCGCCTGGGCACCGGCACGAAAGGCGACAGAATGCTGAACGCTACCGCGCATGTCGCTGATCATGATGCTGTGCAGATCCGTCGATGCGATGCCAGTGATCAACACCTCTCCCACCGTCGGGTTGGGGAATGCGCTTAGCTCGTCCGTGGCCATCGGGCGTGGTGCGATCGACGTGGACAGTGCATCGATGT
>JADZGG010000174.1 GCA_020854015.1 Flavobacteriales bacterium | reverse complement strand
CGGGTCTGGCTTATTGGATCTGTACGTTGGTCGGGCTCTGAACCGTTACTGCACGTTGTGCATAGGCGAGTTCGTGCGCACCTTTGTGTGACACCCTTGCCATGATCATCCTCGCTGACGCCGGCCTGCACACGCACCTGTTGCCGCTGACCTTCACCCGGCCGGTCGGCGCCCTTCGACCCGGCATCCTCACCATCGGCGAGGCTTGGGCGCGCATGACCGAAATGCCCGTGGGCTACCGCACGGAGGTCTACCTCCAGCCCAAACATCCCCTGCATGCCGATCAAGCCATCATCGAGGTGGTGGGTGGTTTGCTGCCTACGCCGGACGTGGTGGGTGCTGTGCTCGACCTGGAACCAGGGCAGATGCTCCTGAGCGGTCAACGCGTCCTGGCGTTCCATGGCGAAGGTCTGGGTGGTCCGTCCATTGCGGATTGGTCCATTCCGCCGGCCTACCTGCGCCCTGTTCAGTTCACGGGGGAATTGGTGCTGATCGAGCGGCCTTGGCACATGTACCAGCATTGCGGGCGCGCCATCGTGAACGATTTCGCGCTGCTCACGGAAGGGCGTCGCTCACAGCCCATCAGCGCGCTGAACACCGTGGTGGGCGACCCCTCCCTCATCTTCCTGGAGCCGGGCGCCGAAGTGGAGGCCAGCATCCTGAACACGAAGAACGGTCCCATATACCTGGGCCGCGGGGCAGAGATCATGGAAGGATGCATGGTGCGTGGGCCGGTCGCTGTGGGAGAAGGGGCCGTGCTGAAGATGGGGGCCAAGGTCTACGGGCCATCCGCCTTCGGGCCGGAGTGCAGGGTGGGAGGCGAGGTGAACAACAGCGTGCTCCAAGGCTACAGCAACAAGGGTCACGATGGTTTCCTTGGCAACAGTGTGTTGGGCGAATGGTGCAACCTGGGTGCTGACACGAACAACAGCAACCTCAAGAACACCTACGGCAACGTGCAGTCCTTCAGTGACGCGACCCATGGACAGGTGGATACGGGCCTGCAGTTCTGCGGCCTGGTGATGGGTGATCACAGCAAGAGCGGGATCAACACCATGTTCAATACGGGTACCGTGGTGGGCGTGGCTGCGAACGTCTTCGGCGGTGGCTTCCCCCCGAAGCATGTACCCAGCTTCGTCTGGGGGGGGGCGGATGGCTTCTCCGAACACACCCTTTCCAAGGCGATCGAGACCGCGCAACGCGTGATGGAACGTCGACATGTTCCGCTCACCGCTGTGGACCGTTCGATCCTGGAGCATGTGCACGAAGCCACGGCACGACAGCGCGGCTGACAGTCTTGCAGTGCCATCCCGGGCGGCACGGTCCTTGGCCTCTGCCGCCAGCGCCACGGGAAGAGCGAAGCGAGCGGCCGGAAGGCGTACCCGGTACATTTGTGTCTGACAACTTGACCCATTCTGTCGATGAGCGACATCATCAATAAAGAGAACTTGTTCAGTTCCGAGGCCTTGGAGAACGAGACCGAACTGATCCCCTTGATCACTGCGGAGGACGAGGAGCAGATGAACGCGGAGACCACGCCGCCGGAGCTGCCCATTCTGCCCCTGCGCAACACCGTGCTCTTCCCCGGCGTCGTCATTCCCATCACCGTGGGGCGCGACCGCAGCATCCGCCTTATCCAGGAGGTTTACCGCGGCAATCGCACGTTGGGTGTGGTGAGCCAGATGGACTCCCGCATCGAGGAGCCCAATGCGGAGGACCTCAACCGCATTGGCACCATCGCCACCATCATCCGCATGTTGCGCATGCCGGACGGAAGCACGACGGCGATCATCCAGGGTAAGAAGCGCTTCGAGATCATGGAGATGGTCCGGATCGATCCCTTCTTCACGGCCAAAGTGAAGGAGTTCGCGGAGATCCGTCCCAACAAGGACGACAAGGAGTTCGATGCGCTGGTGAGCACCTTGAAGGATCTGGCCATGCGCATCATCAAGGCCAATCCGAACATTCCCACCGAGGCTGGCTTCGCCATCAAGAACATCGACAGCCCGAGCTTCCTGGTGAACTTCATCAGCAGCAACATGAACGCCGAAGTGGCCGAGAAGCAGAAGATGCTCGAGGTGGCCGACCTGCGAGAGCGCGCCGGTCTGCTGCTCGCGCACCTGACGAAGGAGCTGCAGATGCTGGAAATGAAGAACGAGATCCAGAGCAAGGTCCGGACCGAGGTCGACCGCCAGCAACGCGAGTACTTCCTGCACCAGCAGATGAAGACCATCCAGGACGAACTGGGCGGCAACCCCATCGAGCAGGAGATCGAGGAGATGCGGGCCAAGGCCGCAAAGAAGAAATGGACGAAGAAGGTCAATGAGACCTTTTACAAGGAGCTCAACAAGCTGGGCCGCATGAATCCGGCGGGTGCCGAGTTCAGCGTGCAGACGAACTACGTGCAGCTACTGCTCGAATTGCCTTGGGGTGAGTACACCAATGATAAGTTCGATCTGAAGAACGCGCAGAAGATCCTTGACCGCGACCACTTCGGTCTGGACAAGGTGAAGGAGCGCATCATCGAACACCTCGCGGTGCTGAAGCTGAAAGGCGACATGAAAGCACCGATCATCTGCCTGTACGGTCCCCCCGGCGTCGGCAAGACAAGCCTTGGCAAGAGCATGGCCGAAGCCCTTGGACGCAAGTACGTGCGCATGAGCTTGGGTGGCCTGCACGACGAAGCGGAGATACGTGGACACCGCAAGACCTACATCGGCGCCATGCCCGGCCGCTTGATCCAGAGCCTGAAAAAGGCCGGCACCAGCAATCCTCTGTTCGTGCTCGACGAGATCGACAAGGTGGGTAAGGACTTCCATGGTGACCCTGCCAGTGCGCTGCTCGAAGTGCTCGATCCCGAGCAGAACAGCCACTTCTACGACAACTACGTGGAGGTCGAGTACGATCTGAGCCGTGTGATGTTCGTGGCCACGGCCAACAGCCTCAGCACCATTCATCCGGCTCTGCGTGACCGTATGGAGATCATCGAGGTGAACGGTTACACGGAGGAAGAAAAGCTTGAGATCGCCATCCGGCACTTATTGCCCAAGCAGTTCACCGAGAACGGCATCAAACCCAAACAATTGAAGCTGGCCCCCGGCTTGTTGCAGGCCATCATCGAACAGTACACCGACGAAAGCGGCGTGCGAACCCTTGAGAAACGCATCGCCAAGCTGGTCCGCTACAGGGCCAAGCAGATCGCCCTGAAGGAAAAGCACAGTGTCACCATTGGCGTTAACGATCTCGTGAAGATCTACGGGCCCAGCCACGCCCGCGACAAATACCAAGGCAATGACGTTGCCGGGGTGGTCACTGGTCT
>JADZGG010000173.1 GCA_020854015.1 Flavobacteriales bacterium | reverse complement strand
GCGTCCTCATCGTTAGCGGTGTTCACCGAAGGACCGAGGTTGAGCGGCAAGCTCCATTCGCCATTGGGCAAGCGACGGATCCGGTACAGGTCACGTCCGCCGAAACCACCTTCGCGATCGCTGGTGAAATACACCTCGTTGCCATCCGGTGAAATGCTGGCGCTGGGCTCATGCGAAGAAGAGTTGATCCGTTGCGTCATCAGCTCAGGGGTCTGCCAAAGGCCACCCATCTTCTTCGATTCGTACAGATCACCGCTGTTCAGTCCAGCGCTGGTTCGATAGATGATCATGGTGTTGCCATCCGGGCTCAATCCCACAGTGGCGTCGTGTACGTATGTGTTCAAGGGAATACCCACATTACGCGCGTTGCTCCATTGGTCATCCATCCGCTTGGCATGGTAGATATCCTCGAAAAGCTGTCCACTGGGGTCATGCATGTTCCCCACCGAGCCTTCCCGGCGGCTCGTGAAATACAGGTCGTTGCCATCTGCGGTCACCAATGGACAATAATCATGGTCCTTGGAGTTGATCATCGTGCCCAGGTTGCGGATGTTCAATTCAACGGGTGCCTGCATCATCTCCTTCGCGGTCCGCGCCATGGCGATGCGGCGATCCACCTCGGCATCCGCAACTGCACGCTCGAATGTGTGCTTGTATCGTTCCATCAAACCGATGGATTCATCGAAGCGGGCCTGCTGATGGTAAGCCACTCCCAGTTCGTACATGGCCTCCGTGTGGCCGGCATCTGCACATTTGCGGAGATGCATCGTCGCCCGATCACGCTGGCCGGGCAAACGTTTCTCGCACTGTGCCATCTCGTAGTACACCTCGATGAAGTTGGTGTCCACAGGTAGTAGCTTCTTGTAGATCTTGCTCGCTTCCAGGTACTGTCCTTCGGCGAGAAGGGCCTTCGCATCATCAAGCATGTTGTTGTGGGCACGCTTGTAATTCTGCTGCGCGTTGACCGTCTGGGCCAGAACGACCGTCAACAGGCTCGGAAGGGTAAGTGATCGCTTCATGTCATCGAATGAGTGTGACGTCGCCGCTCAATGTGGTCTCTCGACCATCACTGAAAGTGGCGCGGGCTTTCCATGCGTAAACGTCCTGTTTGGCAAGCTGTCCGCGGTAGTATCCGTCCCAGCCGATCTTGATGTCCGTGGTCTCGAAAACGAGCTCGCCCCAGCGGTTGAACACTTGCAAATGGTAGCGTTCAACGCCTTCGTAGACGGGGAAGAAGAAGTCGTTCTCATAGCTCGCGGGGTCGTATACGCCATCCGTCGGGCCCGTGTTACCCGGTGAGAACGCATTGGGGAATTGGAGCTCGCCTGCGACCTTGCCCGTTACCGCGCTCGGGAGCAGCATGGTGTCCGGACAATTCCATTCGTTGTTCGCGATCAGTTGCACTGCAAACTCCCCGGTCGCCATGTAGTAGTGGACGGGGTTCAGTTCCGTGCTGGTGCCGCCATCACCGAAGCTCCATTGGAAATCGGTCGCGTTGCCGGACAGATTGTAAGTAAAGACCGGCTGACTGGGCACGATCACCTCTTCCGGCTGAAGGATGAAGTAGGCGCTGGCGCGGGGATGCACAACAACGGAGTCCACCTTCACAACCGTGTTGACCGTCCCGCCCGGACCGTAGGCTGTGAGGGAGACCGGATAGGTTCCGGGCTGGTTCCAGGTGTAGGTCGGGTTGTCCGCAGTGCTGGTGCCACCATCGCCGAAGCTCCACTGATAGGTGATCCCTAGCAGCGAAGTGTTCGTGAAGGAGACCGTGAGCGGCTCGCAGCCTTCCCCAGCACCGATGAAGGATGCCGTCGGGAATGGTGGGGTGATCACCACCTGCTGTGTGATCGTGTCGGCGCAAATACCGCTGCTCACCACCAACGTGATCGTGTAGCTCCCCCAATTCGCATAGGTGAACGGGAGTGGATCCTCCAGCGTGCTGGTTCCGCCGTCGCCAAAGTCCCAAGCATAGCTCCAGGATCCGTTCGCGGTGGTGTTCCCGATGTTCACGGTGGCTGAAGGATACTGCTGGGTGAACGGCGTGGCCTGGAACGACGCGACCGGCATGGGATGCACAACGACCTGTTGCTGCAGGGTATCCGTGCAACCGAAAGGCGAGGTGACCACGAGCGTGATCGTTCGGATGATGTCGCTGTTACCCGTGTTCACATAAGTGTGCGTGATGCTGTTACCCACAAGGATCGTCCCATCCCCCATGTCCCACAGCCAACTGGATCCGCCCCCCCCTTGATCGGTGAGCTGCACATCGAACGGACTACATCCTTCCGCTGGAGCAGTGAAGTCCGCGGTCACGTTCGGGTAGATCTGGATCTGGGCGTTGGCCGTATCCGTGCATCCGAAGGCGGATGTGGCGACCATCATGACATCTTGGAAAAGCGGGGTCGTGCCTGCATTCACGTAGGTGTGGCTCACGGTCCCGGGAAGACCGGCCTGCGCTGTGCCATCACCGAACTGCCAATCCAGGGCAACGGCGCCTATCGTCAGGTCCGTGAATTGAACGGGCAAGGGCTGACAGCCTGCAAGTGTTGAAGGCGTGAACTGCGCGATAGGCTGTGGATGCACCAGGATGTTCGCGGATGCCGT
>JADZGG010000172.1 GCA_020854015.1 Flavobacteriales bacterium | reverse complement strand
TGGATGAGATCCGCTATCCGTTCGGCATGGGTTCATCCTACACCGACACGTTCAGTGGCATGCATCATTTTCCGGACGGCATGGCCCAACCGGACTCGGAGCTTGTAACGGGCACACTGCTTGTTGAAGCGGATGCTTACGGGGACCTGATCCTCCCTTGGGGCACCGTGACCAATGTTCTACGACTGCATAAGGTGCGCAACACGACGGACCAGAACGGCATCACAACGCTGGAGCAATACCTCTTTTACCAGCCCGGCGAGCACGAGCCTTGGTTGACCTTGAACTCCTGGAGCTACTCATGGAACACCAATGCCTACCAGAACGCACAGTATCGTCCGCAAACGAACAACGGTATCGCGGACATGAACGGCCGCAGTTCCTTCACGCTTTACCCCAACCCCGTGAACGACCAGCTCATGATCCGATGTGACGTGGAGGTTCCAGGGAACTTCACCTTCGACTTGATCGATGTCGCAGGACGAACGCTCTTGTCCAAGCGCCCCCTCAGCTTGACGTTGGGTTCGTTCGTTCAACTTGACGTGAGCGCGCTCGCTCCGGGCACATACCGACTCCGTATCGTCACACCCGACCGTACCATGCTCCTTCCATTCACCAAGGGATAGGGAACACGGATCTCTCCTCCGTAGGAGCGCTCCACCCCCGGGTGGGGCGTTCCGCATTTCGTGATGATCAACAAGACATGACGGTGCCTGCGCAGGTAAGCCCCTGGGAAGAACACATGCCATGTTGCGGGCCAGTGGAGTGCGGGGCTTGGCACTCGATCGAACGGTTCGGCATGCTACGTGTACAGATAGCGACCCTCCACCAGCGGGGACCCTTACTTTGCTGAACGAATGCCGAACCATATGAACACGCTGTCCATCCGCACCGTCTGTGCAAGTCTGTTGTTGATCCCGAGCATGGCCTTCGCCGCTGAAGGGGAAAAACCCATCACCAGCAAGGTGAGTGAGGCGAAGGTCTTTCTGGCCGGAGCGCAGGTCTCGCGCACCGCGAACGCGGTGATCCCATCCGGTCCGAGCACACTGGTGTTCACGGGCCTCACGCAGTCCGTCGATCCGCAGAGCATTCAGGTCACGGGCAAGGGCGGCTACAGCATCCTCAGCGTGAACCACCGCATCAACTACCTCACGGAGAGCCCGAAGAAGAAAGAGATCACCGATCTACAGGACCAGATCAAGAAGCTCGAGCACGACTGGAACATCGAGAACGGCGTGCAGCAGGTGTGGGTGAACGAAGAGCAATTGCTGCTGAAGAACAGCGCCGTTGGCGGACAGCAGAACGGCCTTACAGCCACACAACTTCAAGCGGTGAACGACTATGTGCGTGAACGCATGAAAGCCATGAAGGTGGGCTGGTTGACACAGGAGGAAAAGAAGCGCGTGATCGGCGAGGAGGCCGACAAGCTGCGCCAACAGCTGGCCCAACTGCAAGCCCAAGCACCGCAACCCACCAGCGAGATCGTGGTGGAGATCGACAGCCCGGCCGAAGTGAACGCCACCTTCGTGCTCACCTATTTCGTGGGCAACGCAGGTTGGACCCCGGCCTACGACCTGCGGGCCAAGAGCGTGGGCCAACCCATCGAGCTATTGATGAAGGCGCAAGTGGTGAACAGCACCGGCGAGGATTGGACCAAGGTGGAAATGAGCCTTAGCAGCGGCAACCCCACACAAGGCGGCGTAATGCCGCAGCTGCAGACTTGGATGCTGGAGCAGCCGATGCCTCGTCCCAACTATGGCAATGTGCGCTACTTGGAAAAAGCGCCTGCCGCCGCCCCCTCCGTTGCGATGGACGACGCTATGCGCAAGGACACCTACGAAGAAATGCCCGCCTACACCGAAGTGATGAACACCACCGTGTACCGCACGACCACGGTGGAGTTCGCCATCGACGTACCCTTCACCGTGCCGGCCGATGGCATAGCACACACGGTCGGTGTGAAAACGCATTCCATCCCTTCAAGCTTCAAGCACTACTGCACGCCGAAGCTTGACAAGGACGCCTTCCTCTACGCCCGCACCACAGGCTGGGAGGAGCTGAACCTGCTGCCCGGTCAGGCGAATGTGTTCTTCGAAGGCACCTATGTCGGCCAGAGCTTCCTGGACCTGAGCCGTCCACAGGATACCTTGGACATCAGCCTGGGGCGTGACAAGGGTGTGGTCGTGGAACGTGTGCGCCGCAAGGGTGCGGACGACAAGGCCGTGGTGGGTGGCAAGCGCACGGTGCTGCGCGGCTGGGACTTGACCGTAAAGAACAACAAGTCCACCGCCATCGATCTGGAGGTGCGCGACCAATACCCCTTGAGCCCACGTAGCGAGATCGAAGTGAAGTTGGAGGACAAGGGCGGTGCCGAGGTGAACGACCAGAACGGCATGCTCACTTGGAACATGAAAGTGGAGCCCAAGGGCATCAAGAAGCTCGGCTTCAGCTACACGGTGAAGCATCCGAAGGATCAACCTGTGATCGTCGAGTAGGTCGGCCCTTCTATGGCGAAACGCGAACTTCGGCTCATGATACGCTTTCGCCTGCTCGTTCCACTGGCCCTGTTCCTGCTGACCGGGAAAGCAACCGCCCAATTCGGCAAGCGCGTGGCTGTTCCATCGCTGGGCTTCTCCTTTGACATTCCCGCTGGATGGACCGGCATGGAACAGCAGGGCGCATGGGGGCTGGTGAAGGAGGATGTAGCCGGCACGGTGATCATCTCCACCCATGAGCATAAGACCTTGGAGGGGTTGGAGAAGGACATGACCGCAGTGCCCACTGATGATCCGGCGAACAGCATCCAGCAGGTCGGCCCGGTGCGGCATCCGTCTCCGAACGCGATCGAACTGGACTTCCAGGGCACCATGGAATGGCAGCCGGTGTGGATCGGCACCGTGGGCATGATCAGCGATGCCGGAGGCCCGGGCCTAAGCATCGTGGCGCTTGGGCAGGGCACCGAGCCGAACCTCCCGCTTCTCGAAGCGGCCATGTCAGTGATAGAGAGCGTGCGTTTCACGCAGCCTGTGACGCCTCCGGTGGTGGAGCAATGGCGTGCGCACCTTACCGGAACCCGCCTC
>JADZGG010000171.1 GCA_020854015.1 Flavobacteriales bacterium | reverse complement strand
TTACCGTGTGAAGGGTGGTACAGGGGTCGGTGTGCGCCTGTTCTACGAGTTCATCAAGCGCCGCGCCCACGAAAAATGATCCCGGATCGACGTTCGTGTCGCCCGATCGCCGTGCAGCACGGCAACCTTTGAACCATGAGCGAGACCAAGACATTGCGCGTCGGCATCAGCTGCGGAGACCTGAACGGCATCGGCCTGGAAGTGATCCTGAGAACATTCGAGGACATCCGGATGATGCAGGACATCACCCCGATCGTCTACGCCTCTTCCCACGTCGTCAGCCACCACCGCAAGGTGCTCGGTCTCGATGAGGTGCAGTTCCACGGTGTGGACCATAGCAGCGACGCCCTGCCGCGCAAGCTGAACGTGGTGAACGTGTGGTCCGAAGAACTGGAGCTGGACCTGGGTAAACCCAGCGGCAAGCTCAGTGAATACAGCATCAAAAGCCTGGAAGCCGCCGCCAACGACCTGGCCACCGGCAAGGTGGACGTGCTGGTGACCGCCCCCATCGATAAGAACAGCATGCAGGCCTCGGGCTTCGCCTTCCCCGGGCACACTGAATTCCTGGCCCACATGGCCGGCAGCGACAACCCTGTGCTCATGATCCTGGTGGGCGATGGGCTCCGGGTGGGAACCGTTACCGGTCACATCCCCCTGAAGGATGTCGCCGAGAATGTGACCACGGAACGCATCCTTTCCAAGGCCCGCCTGTTCCACCAGAGCCTGCTGCGCGATTTCGGCGTGGCCAGCCCCCGGATCGCGGTGCTAGGCTTGAATCCCCACGCCGGCGATGGCGGCACCCTGGGTAGCGAGGACCGCGAACGCATCCTCCCGGCCGTGCGGAAGTTGAATGACGAAGGCATCCTGGCCATGGGTCCCTTCGCCGCCGATGGTTTCTTCGGTAGTGGTGGCTACAGGCACTTCGATGGCGTGCTCGCCATGTACCACGACCAAGGTTTGGCTCCCTTCAAGGCCTTGAGCTTCGGCAATGGAGTGAACTTTACCGCAGGCCTGCCCGTGGTGCGCACCAGCCCCGATCATGGCACCGGGCTTGACATCGCCGGCAAAGGCGAGGCCGACCCTGGGAGCTTCCGCCAAGCCGTCTGGTCAGCAGGTGACATCATGCACCACCGTGAGGTGTATAAGGCAATGAACGTCAACCCCTTGCAGCCCCAGAAGAAGGAGCGCGGCGGTGAGTAGCCGGAGGCTCCTCGACCCTGTCCTCAACAGGCTGTTGATAACCGTTCCAAGGTCCACCGGATCTGCCTACATTTGCCGCCTGCCTTTTTCGGCGGGTCGTGTCGTCATGGACGCCTTTCCCGAACATACCATCGCCTTCACCGGACTGAAGGACGGCGAGCACCGGTTCACCTACGAACTGGACAATGCCTTCTTTGTGGCCACTGAACAGGAAGACTATGTGGGCGGTAAGGTCCATGTGGATGTGACCATGGACAAGAGCCAGCACATGCTGGTCTGCAAGATCCATGTGGACGGTGCGGTGCAGGTGCATTGCGACCATTGCAATGCCCTCATGGACTTCCCGGTGAAGGGTGACCAACGGCAGATCTTCACCCTCACTGGAGATGAGAACGAGGAAGGCGATGAGGAACTGGTGCCGCTGGATGCCCAGGCCCATGAAGTGAACCTGACGCACTATTTCTTCGAGTGCATCACCCTGCACATGCCCGCGCGCCGGGTGCACCCCCAAGGTCAATGTGACCCCGAGGTGGACCAGGCCCTGAGCCAGCTTACCGTTGAACACGAGCCTGAGCCCGACCCCCGATGGGAAGCGCTCAAAGCCCTGAAGAACGATCCTTCTGACCTGTCAATTCCCTAGACGATGCCAAATCCGAAGCGCCGACATTCCAAGACCCGCACCATGAAGCGCCGCACGCACCAACGTGCTGGTGTGCCCACGGTGACCAAGGACCCCAACACGGGGGAGGTGCACCTGCGTCACCGCGCCTACAAGGTGGGTGACGATCTGTACTACAACGGCAAATTGGTGGCGTCCAAGAACGCCGCTGAATAAGCTGGCACGCCCCGCCCCCAAGACTTCACGCAGCCAACCTGCATGAGGATCGGAGTGGACATCATGGGTAGCGACCACGGCCCGGTCGTGCCCGTGCGCGCTGCCGTCATGGCCGCGCGCGAACTGCCAGCGGACGTCCGGTTGGTGCTGATCGGTGATGAGCCCCGGATCCGGGAGCTGCTCATTGCCGAAGGCGCTGACCCTGCCGCGTTCGATATCGTCGCCAGCCAGGACGATATCACCATGAGCGACAACCCCACCAAGGCGCTCCAGGCCAAGCCCCGCAGCAGCATCAGCCTCGGCTTTCACCTGATGAAGGAGGGGAAGATCGATGCCTTCGCCAGCACCGGCAACACCGGCGCCATGCTGGTGGGCAGCATCTTCATCATCAAGCCGATCCAGGGTGTCATCCGCCCCTGCATCCCAACGTTGGTCCCCAAAGAAAAAGGGGGGCTGGGCGTGTTGCTGGACGTGGGGGCCAACGCCGACTGCAAGGCGGATGTGCTGGCCCAGTTCGGCCTGCTCGGTGCCATGCTTGCAGAACATGTCTACCACATCCGCGCCCCGAAAGTGGGCTTGCTGAACATCGGTGAGGAAGAGAAGAAAGGCGATCTGCTCCGCCAGGCCACCTACGAGCTGATGAAGGACGAACAGCTTTACACCTTCGCAGGTAACTTGGAGGGCCGCGACCTGTTCAACGACAAGGCGGACGTGATGGTCTGCGACGGCTTCACCGGCAATGTCGTTCTGAAGGTGATCGAAGGCTTCCATGATCTACTGGAAGCGCACGGTGTGGACGACCCCTTCCTGCACCGCTTCAACTACGAGAACTATGGCGGACTGCCTGTGCTGGGCGTGAACGGCAACGTGATCATCGGCCACGGCATCAGCAACGAGATCGCTACGAAGAGCATGATCTTGGCCACACGCGACGTGGTGGAGAGCAAACTGAACGAACGCATCGCCGAAGCGCTGAAATGAGCCAGAAGGTCACCGCCGCTATCACTGCGATCCAGGGCTACCTGCCCGATTTCGTGCTCAGCAATGCGGTCCTGGAGACCATGGTTGATACGAACGATGCGTGGATCACCGAGCGCACCGGCATCAAGGAACGACGCATTCTGAAAGGCAAGGACCAGGGCCTGAGCGTGATGGCCGTGGAAGCGGTGAAGGGCCTGTGCGCCAAGCGCGGCATGGACCCGATGGAGATCGAACTGCTGATCTGCTGCACGGTAACGGCCGACATGCAGTTCCCTGCAACGGCCAACATCATCTGCGACAAGGTCGGCGCCAGGAACGCCTGGGGCTTCGACCTCAACGCCGCTTGCTCCGGTTTCCTCTACGGACTCACCACCGGCAGCCAGTTCATCGAGACCGGCAAGTACAAGAAGGTCGTGGTGGTGGGCGGCGACAAGATGTCGAGCATCATTGACTACACGGACCGCGCCACCTGCATCATCTTCGGCGACGGATGTGGTGCCGTGCTGCTGGAACCGAACACCGAGGGCTTCGGCATCATCGACAGCATCCTGCGTGCGGACGGTAGCGGCTGCCAATACCTGCACCAGAAGGCCGGCGGTTCCATGCGTCCTGCTTCGGAGCAGACCGTGGAACGCAAAGAGCACTTCGTGTACCAGGAGGGCAAGGCCGTGTTCAAGTTCGCCGTGACCAACATGGCCGACGTGAGCGCGGAGATCATGGAGAAGAACGGTCTCAAGAGCGAGGACGTCGCATGGCTTGTTCCGCACCAGGCCAACAAGCGCATCATCGACGCCACAGCTCACCGCATGGGGCTGGACGACAGCCGCGTGATGGTGAACAT
>JADZGG010000170.1 GCA_020854015.1 Flavobacteriales bacterium | reverse complement strand
TTTCAAGGGTCTGCAAGGGGATGGGGACATGACCTACCTGACCACCATCGCCAGCAGCAAGAGCTTGGTTTTCTGTCCGGACAGCACCTTCGGCGTTGCGGATACCTTGTACAATGGGGCTGCCCAGAGCCCCACGCTCAGCGTACCGAACGTGCAAGCAGGGAACGTGTTCCTCCGATTGGAACCGAAGCGGGATGTACTGCTGGCACAGAAGATCGATCGCCCGATGAACATGTACGAAGGGCAGGCCTTCCTGCATGGCCTCACCGAGCTCACCCCCAAGGGGATGACCGGTGGTGGCCTGGTCGACTTCACCAACGCCACGCTCGCCTCCAAGCTCTTCCAATTCGAGACCATGAAGATCCATGCGGACACCTCCGACTTCCGATTGACGGAAGGGGACACGGCCAGCATCGCCTTCAAGACCGACAACGTGAACGCCACGGTGAAACTCGATGAGCGCGTGGGTGAGTTCGTGAGCAACGGCAAAGAGACCAAGGTGGAGTTCCCGGTGAACCAGTACATCTGCTTCATGGACCGCTTCAAGTGGTTCATGGACCAGGGCGATATCGAGCTATCGAGCGACCGTGTTGCCGCCGCTGCTTCCGAGGACCTCCAACTGTCCGGCTCCAACTTCGTGAGCATCCGTCCCGATCAGGATTCGCTGAGCTTCATGGCCCCCAAGGCGCGGTATGACCTGAAGAAGCACCTGATCACGGCGAACGACGTGCAGTACATCCAGGTGGCCGATGCGTTGGTGACACCTGACAGCATGCGTGTGCGCATCCGCAAGAACGCCGAAATGGACCCGCTCACCAACGCGGTGATCACGGCCAACTACGTTACCAAGTACCACCGCATCTACAATGCAACGGTGGACATCAAGGCCAAGCGGAACTACAGCGCCAGTGGCGAGTACGACTACATCGACGAGGATAAGAAGCCCTTCAAGGTGCGCATGGAGAGCGTGAACGTGGACACCGCCTACCAGACCTACGCGCGCGGCAAGATCCTGGAGGATGAAGGCTTCCAATTGAGCCCGGCCTTCGACTACTTCGGCGAACTGCTGCTTCAGGGCAACAGCAAGGAACTCACCTTTACCGGTAGCACGCGCATCATGCACGACTGTCCCGGCCTCTCCAAGAACTGGATGCGCTTCAGCGGGAAAGTGGACCCCGCGGAAGTGTTCATTCCCGTGGGCGATTCGTTGCGGGATGACAAGGGGCTGGACATCGGTGCCGGTGTCTTCCTCACCAACGACGACCCCTTCAAGACCTACGGAACCTTCCTGAGCCGCAAGCAGGACAAAGGCGACCGCGCGGTGATCGCCGCCAAGGGACTCCTGTTCTATGACAAGGCCAAGAAGGAGTACATGATCGGCCCCAAGGACAAGATCCGCCAGCGCAACCTACCGGGCGACCTCGTAAGCCTGAACACCACCGACTGCAAGCTCATGGCCGATGGGCATATCGGGCAGGGTGTGGACCTGGGGCGCGTGAAGCTGGACGGCTATGGCACCCTCGAGCACCGCTCGGACAGCTCCGTCACCAAGGCCCGTCTGGCCATGTATGCCGACTTCTTCTTCCTGGAGAACGCCCTGGAGAAGATGGCAGCCGACATGATGGCCTACCCGGACCAGAAACAGGTGGACATCACCAAGACCCCGTACGAGAAGTCCTTGCGCGAGGTGCTCGGCCTGGAACGTTCCGACAAGCTGATCAGCGAACTGAGCATCAAGGGCGAGATCAAGAAGCTGCCGGACGAGCTGCAGAAGAGCATGATGCTCTGCGACGTGAACCTCGTGTGGAACCAGGAGGATCAAGCGTGGCAGAGCCAGGGCCTCATCGGACTGGGTACCGTGCTCAAGAAACCGCTGTTCCGCTACATCAAGGGCAAGGTGGAGGTTCAGCGCAAGCGCAGCGGCGATGTGATGACCATCCTCCTTATGCTGGACGATCAGACCTACTGGTTCTTCGAATACAGCCGGAACTACCTTTATGCTTACAGCAGCAGCGCCGAGTTCAATACGATGCTCAGCGAGATGAAGGAGGATAAGCGGGTGCAGGAATCGAAGAAAGATGAACCGGCCTACCAGTTCAACGTGACGAACAAGCGCAAAGTGGACACCTTCCGCGACCGATTCGGTCTTTGAACCATGGACTTCCCCTGGGTGTACGGAACGTTCGGCATGATCGCAGCCTATCTCTGTGGAAGCATTCCCACGTCCGTCTGGTGGGGGAGAGCCTTCCATGGGGTTGACGTGCGCGAGCATGGCAGCAAGAATGCCGGTGCCACGAACACCTTTAGGGTGCTGGGCGCCAAAGCGGGCGTCCCCGTGCTGTTGATCGACATCTTGAAAGGCTTTCTACCAGTGCGCCTGATACCCAACTTCAGTGGTCTGGAACCTGACAGTGGACCTTGGATGTGGTTCCGCGTGGCGCTCGTGATGGCCTCGGTGGTGGGCCACCTGTATCCGGTTTTCGCCGGGTTCCGGGGCGGAAAGGGTGTGGCGACCTCGTTGGGGGGGATCCTGGCGGTGCACCCAGGAGCGGCCGGCGTCTGTGTGCTGGTGTTCGCCGTGGTCTTCGCCCTGTCGCGTTACGTTTCGCTCGGTTCCATTTGTGCAGCCTTGTCGTATCCACTGGCCGTGCTGTTGATCTTCCACGAATCGAGCCCGGTGAAGATCGGGTTCGCCATTCTACTGTGCCTGATGGTGTTCTACACGCACCGTCAGAACATCGATCGCTTGTTGAAAGGAGAGGAGAACCGGATGAGCCTGCCCGGAACCGGCGGCAGGAACGCATGAAACCCCTTGAGGCTCTTGACCGTTCAACGGCCCACTCTCAGTTGATGAACCGCTTCACGGGCATACTCTTCGCCCTTGCGGTCCCCGTGTTGGGCATGGCCCAAGGTGGCGACCAACAGGTGCGGGCCAAGGCCGACGGACTCTTCGCCGAAGGGCGATTTGCCGAGGCCTATCCCCTGTATTCCCAGCTCGTCAGCCTAGACCCTTCCGACCGTGACCTCAACTACCGTTTCGGTGCATGCACCCTCTACGGTGGTGATGACAAGGAGAAGGCCATCGGACACTTGAAGTACGCGTGTGAGGTACCGGCAACTCCTGCACTGGCCTGGTTCTTCCTCGGTCGAGGCTACCACCTGGCATACCGTTTCAAAGAGGCTCTTGTAGCCTACGAGCATTACAAGGGCACGGCCGACAAGAAGGTGCTCGCCCAGTACCCGGTGGACGTACTGGAACAGCAGTGTCGCAACGGTCAACACCTCTTGAGCAACCTCAAGGACATAGCCGTGAGGAACAAGCTTGAGGTTGATGCGAGCGAGTTTTTCCGTTTCTATGACCTGTCTTCCATCGGTGGTCGCATCGTCGTGACACCGGACGAGCTGCGCACTTCTTTGGACAAGAAGAACAAGGACCGATCGCTGATCTATTTGCCTGATCGTGGCGGTGCTATCTATTTCAGCAGCCTTGGCAAGGATGGGCGCACCGGTCGTGACATCTATCGGAGTGAACTTCTACCGACGGGTCAGTTCGCAGACCCCGTGAAGCTGGCCGGTTATGTGAACACCGATCAGGATGAGGACTATCCCTTCCTGGCGCCCGATGGCAAGAGCTTCTATTTCAGTTCCAAGGGGCACAACAGCATGGGCGGCTACGATGTGTTCCGCAGTTCCTACGACATGGGCCTCGACGTGTTCGGAGCACCGGAGAACATGGATTTCGCGGTGAACACGCCGGACGACGACATATTCTATCTCGTTGATCCAGAGGGCAAGGAAGCCTGTTTCGCCAGCGGTCGCAGCAGCCATCAAGGCATGCTGCATGTATACAGAGTGAGCACCACGCAGGTGCCGATCAACATCACAGTGCTCAAGGGCACTTTCGCTTCGCTGTTGGATGCTGCGGATCGCAAGGCTCACATCATGGTGGAGGACGCGTTGACCCGCGAGAAGGTCTCCGATGTGCGGACCGACCTCAACGGCAACTATGTGCTTTCGTTGCCTCGGAGCGGACGTTACAAGTTCGTGGTCGAAGCCGGCCCTACCGGTCGCACACATGTCGGTTATGTGGAGGTGCCCCGCAGTGACGCGCCTCGTGCCTATCGCCAGGAGATGAGCCTCGTTGACCAAGCCGCTCAGGAGAAGCTGATGATCCGCAACTACTTCGAGGAGCCCCTCGGAGAGGACCTGATGGCCCTGGCCCTGGAAGAGATCAAGCGCCGCGCGCGTCTGGACGTGACGGCCAATGAGGTGGTTGCGCAGCAGCCCGCCCCGGAGGCCCCCCCGGGCGATGTGATGACCGCTGCGGGATTCACCGGTGATGTGACCAAGGAGCAGGCCGTGCAGCTTGCTGCTGCGGATGCGCAGGAGCTTAAGAAGAAGGCCGAAGCGCTGAATGAGATGAGCGCGGAAGCCTACAGCATGGCTCTGGACAATGCTGCAGAGAGCGAGCGCCTTACACAGCAGGCCAACGAACTGGTGGCACAGGCCGACGCGACCACCGA
>JADZGG010000169.1 GCA_020854015.1 Flavobacteriales bacterium | reverse complement strand
ATGATGGCCACCCCGCGGGGCCATACGATGAGGGGCGACTGGGCGAAGTATCCTTGCCAGGAAACGACGATGGCCACGATCAAGGCGAGCAGAACGCCCCAACGGAGCAGGCTGTGGAAGAATTCGAGGATGGTGTCCATGGCAGAGAGCGGTGACGAGGGCCTGTTGGCCGGGCGCAAAGGTAGCGGGCTGGCGATGAGCGCAAGGTGTCCGGAAGGTGACGGCTATCTTGGCCCCCCATGCGGCGTTGGTCGGTCCCTGTGATCCTCTGCTGGTTGTTCACGTCCCCCTCGTGGGCGCAGGTGAACGTCCCCGTCAATGGTCCGGACAACACGACGCATCCGGTCCACGCTTTCACCAACGCCATCGTCCATGTTTCTCCGGAGGAGGTGCTGCCCGATGGCACCTTGTTGGTTCAAGAGGATCGGGTGATCGGTGTGGGGGCGCGGCTCCGAGTGCCTGCCGGCGCGATCGTACATGACCTTCAAGGGCTCCACATCTGGCCGGCGCTGGTGGAGCCTTACGGCACCTATGGCGTTCCCGATGCACCAAAGGGAACAGAGGCCGCACCAGCGGGTGCTCGTTTCTGGAACCGGGGCGTTCATGCAACCACGCATGCCGATCAGCTGATCATGGCCGATGCTGAGAAGGCCGGGGCGTTGCGGGCACAAGGCTTCGGCACCGTGATCACGCAACGGCACGATGGCATTGTGCGCGGCACATCCGCAGCGGTGGTGTTGGCCGGTAGAAGTATCAACGAGGATGTGATCCTGCCGCGCTGCGCGGCGCAGTTCTCGTTCCGTAAGGGCAGCTCGCCGGACAATTATCCTTCATCGCTCACCGGCAGCATCGCCTTTTTGCGGCAGACATTCTACGACGCACGTTGGTATGCGGACCAAGGGCACTTGGAACAGAGTGATGCAGAGCTCGAGGCCCTGAACGCACAGCTCGGTCTTCCACTGGTCTTCGAGGCCAGCGAGCGGAACGACGTTCTGCGGATCGCAGCCATCGGTCGCGAGTTCGGGATGCGTTTCGTGGTGAAGGGCAATGGCGACGAATACGCGCGCCTGAGCGAAGTGGCGGCCAGTGGTCAGCCCTTGATCCTGCCCCTGACCCTGCCCGAGGCGTATGATGTGGAGGACCCTTTTGAGGCTTTGGAGGTGAGCACGGCACAGCTGAAACACTGGGAACTGGCGCCGGGCAACGCTGCTCGCTTGAGCGTCGCCGGGGTCACCTTCGCGTTCACCACCCAAGGGCTGAAGGAACCTGCTGAGCTGTGGTCGAACCTGCGGCGCATGGTGCTGGCCGGTCTGGACAGTGCTGCGGCCATCGCGGCGATCACCACGCATCCGGCCGCCATGTTCGGCCTTTCCGATCGGGTGGGTGCCTTGCGCAAGGGCATGCTGGCCAACTTCATCATCACTTCGGACCATTTACTCGCGCGGAAGAACACCATCCACGAGACCTGGGTCGCCGGTCGCCGCTTTCTGCTCAAGGAGCGTGACGACGAGGACCTCCGTGGCATCTACGACCTCAACCTGCGCACCACCATCCTGAAGTTCGAGGTGAAGGGCACGGAGAAGCCTGAGGTCGAGATCTACCGGCCTGCGGACGATAGCACGCGCGTGAAGGCGACGCTTCAGCGTACCGGCCAGCTGATCACGCTTCAGTTCGAAGGCAGCAAGCTGGACATGCCCGGTCAGGTCCGTTTGAACGGCATCGTGCACGACCGTGGCGGCATCTGGGACGGCCAGGGTCAGCTGCCCGGTGGTGCTTGGACGGCATGGAGCGCTGTAAGGGGAGCAGTCCGGCGCAACGACAAGGAACGCGAACGCGAGGACCGCACGTTGGACAGCCTCTATCGTGCTCCCGTTGGTGACATCTGGTTCCCGCTCACTGGTTTCGGACGGGCGCAGGTAGCCGATACCGAGACCGTGATCTTCCGCCACGCCACGGTGTGGACCAATGGTCCTCAAGGCATTCTTCGTGATGCGGACGTGTGCATCAGTGGCGGTCGCGTGCTGGGTGTGGGGCTGGGTCTCCAGGTCGCAACGCTCTTCCCCGGGAAGGGGCGGCCAACTGTCACGGAGATCGATGCCACCGGTAAGCACCTCACCTGCGGGATCATCGATGAGCATTCGCACATCGCCATTGCACGCGGTGTGAACGAAGGCTCGCAGGCGGTGACCGCAGAAGTCCGCATGGGCGATGTGATCGACCCGGACGACATCGATATCTACCGCAATCTGGCCGGTGGTGTTACCGCCATCCAGCAGTTGCATGGCAGTGCCAACCCCATCGGTGGCCAGAGCTCCTTGATCAAGCTCCGCTGGGGCTTGGGAGCCGATGCCTTTCCCATTGCCGGGGCGCCGGGCTTCATCAAGTTCGCGCTGGGCGAGAATGTGAAGCAGAGCAACTGGAACAACGATGGTCGCCGCTTTCCGCAAACACGTATGGGCGTGGAACAGGTCATGTACGATGGCTTCCACCGTGCCCGCACGTACGCGGAGACTTGGCGGATGCACGAGGGTCTGAAAGCGAAAGAGAAGGAGAAAGCGGTGGCCCCTCGCCGAGATCTGGAGCTGGACGCGCT
>JADZGG010000168.1 GCA_020854015.1 Flavobacteriales bacterium | reverse complement strand
TGCCGATATCAGTGTGAAGTGCAACACACAAGCCGCTGTGAAGGGGATGAAGGTGTAAGGGATGAAGAAGTACAGCAGGCCTGGGGCGTACTTATAGAAGCCGGTGTCCAAGCCGAACGGCAGCCCGTAGACCACTTGGCCATGCCGCAATGCATCGGCGGCCATCACGTAGACCCGGAGGTCGTTCAGCCAGAAGCGGCCGTTCAACATTTCAAGCACCATGGCCAAGGCCAGCACGAGCACAACGGTCCAGCGGAAAGGGGCAAGGCGGTGCATATGGGGCAAGAACGCGCTCAAGATAGCTGTGGAGCTTTCGCTTGACCGTTCGGTGGTCCGGGGGCGATCGTTATCTTCGCCGCCCCAACGGGGAAAGGAGGCATAGCTCAGCTGGTTCAGAGCATCTGCCTTACAAGCAGAGGGTCGCTGGTTCGAATCCGGCTGCCTCCACGGTAGGAGTAGGGTTCTTTGGTAATGTGGGAGCAAGCGAGATCCGTTACGGCCACAAGCCGCGTGGCCTCGGGGGAAGTCGTTCTTTCCTAATTTTGCGCCACCTTTGGGATGTTAGCTCAGCTGGTTTAGAGCGCATGCTTCACACGCATGAGGTCACTGGTTCGAATCCAGTACGTCCCACGAAAGCCCTGCGTGACGCGGGGCTTTTTTCATTGCGATAAGGCCTCTGGCTTGTCCCTGAAACCACCCGATAGCTGCGTGCCGGTTCTACGGCAGCACCTCTGCCACCACGAACACACTTCCCGTCACCAGCACTAGATCACCAGGGCCGGCGGCCTGCTGAGCGGCGATCAGCGCGGCATGTACATTCGGGAAGGCGCTTCCGTTCAAGCCAGCGTTCTGGGCCTTTAGTTGAAGCGCGCCCGCATCGAGCGCGCGGGGGATGTCAGCTTTGCAGAAGTAGTAGGTGGCCTCGTGCGGCAATTCCTTCAGTGCCGCGCTTATGTCCTTATCGGCAACGGTTCCGTATACGATGTGAAGTTGCCGATGGGGCGTGCGCGTCAGCATCTCTTTCACCACTCGGAGCCCGTCCACGTTGTGGCCTACGTCCGCAATGGTAAGCGGCTCGCGCTTCAGCACCTGCCAGCGCCCCATGAAGCCCGTATTCCGGACCGTATCCGCTAGCCCACGTTCAACGTGCACTTCCGTGATGGGCCAGCCTTTGGCCTTTAGTTCGTGGATCGCGGCAAGTACGGTCCGGGCATTCCGCTCCTGATGAGGACCGGCCAGGTCCAGTGCGTATGGCAGCGCCACGGACTGGTCGACGAAGGTGAGGGGAGCCTGAACGCGTTCGGCCGTGCGCTTGAACACCTCTGCAATGGAACCATTTGCCTCGCCGATGATCACCGAGGTGCCGGGTTTGATGATGCCGGCCTTTTCCGCAGCGATGGCCTCGAGCGTATTCCCGAGCAGGTCCGCATGGTCCCATCCGATGTTCGTGATCACGCTCACTTCGGGCGCTACCACGTTCGTGCTGTCCAAGCGACCGCCGAGACCCGTTTCGATCACAGCGATGTCCACGCGCTCCCTGCGGAACCAGTCGAAGGCCAGGCCAACGGTCCATTCGAAGAAGGAATGTTGAATGGGCTCGAAGGTGGCCCGGTGCATTTCCACGAACGCGGTGATCGCCGCCTCCGGGATCATGGCTCCGTTGATGCGGATGCGCTCGCGGAAATCCTTCAAATGCGGCGAGGTGTAAAGGCCTGTACGCAGACCTGCTTCCTGAAGTACACTGGCAAGCATGTGGCTCGTGCTGCCTTTTCCGTTGGTGCCTGCGACATGCACGCACTTCAGCCCGCGCTCGGGATGGCTCAACGCATCCATCAACGCGTGGGTATTGTTGAGGTCGGCCTTGTAGGCGGCCTTGCCGATGCGGTGGAACATCGGCAGCTGCGCGTAGAGGTACGCCAGCGTTTCCGGGTAGGTCACGTTACTGGAGGACGAATACGAAGGTCATCTCACCGATCTGCTCGCCGGCCGCTTTCACGTTCGGGGAGAACTTGCAACCCATGGCCGCCTTGGTCGCGAGCATCACCAGGGTCTGATCCAGTGTGGTGCTCTTGCCTGTGTTCTGAGATACGCGCAACATGTTGCCATCACGGTCCACCCAAATGTTCAGCACCACCTTGCCACCATGGTCGGGCCGTTCGGTGATATGCGGTTTGCGGAGGATCGTACGACCCGCCAGGCTAACGTCCCAGCCATTGCCGCGCGCGAAGCCGGAGCCATTGCCGATCCCACTGCCATCTCCGCCAGGTGTGCCGTCCGGTGCGCCGACATTGCCCGGCTGACCAGTGCTGCCTTGACCTCCTTCTCCCGGCTTGTCCCATGCGTTCATGGCGTTCTGCAGGCCATTGCTCACCTGGTCCTTCGGCTTGGGCTTGTCCTTGGGTTTTTCCTTCGGCTTGTCCTTTGGCTTGTCCTTGGGGTCGGGCGTGTTGATCGCGTTGGCGGGATCATCATCCACAAGCAAGGGGTCTTCTGGTGTGGTCTCGGGCGTTGCGGCCGTCACATCGGTCTCCGACATGCTCATCGCATCGTTGTTGTCGCCCTGGCCCATGTCGCTGAAGCCGAGATCGATGGTCATGCCCATGCCGCCACCTTCCGGGAACGGAGGAATAGGCGTAACGATCTTGTAGAAGATGAACAGGAGCAACAAGGCGCCGTGGAAGAGCAGCGTGAAGGTCAACGCAGCACCGCGTCGCTTCAACCTGTCGTCCTGTGCGGTGACCATCATCGAATTCAACCTTTCGGAGGCGTGGTGGCCAGCACCATTTTCACCTTGATGTGGTTCCCGATCGTCAGCACGTCCACCAGGTCCTGAACGCTGAGCGCTTCATCAAGACGGAGCACGATGGTGGGCTGGTCAAGACCGGCCACCGCATCACGCAAAGCCTGCTCCAAGCCGTCCAGTGGAACAGGCACCTTGTTGATGGAGTACTGATGTTCCGCAGTAACGGACAGCGTCACCTCTTGCTTCTGCAACTGGTTGCTCTGCTTGCTGCTGGGCAAGGTGAGCTTCACTACGTTCGGGTTCGCCAGCGTGCTGACGATCAAGAAGAACAGCAGCAGGAAGAACATGATGTCGTTGAGCGACTCCGTGCTCACCTCTGCCATCTCCCGACGGTGCTTGCGCAGTCGCATGGCTTACTTCTTCAGGGGTTCCTGCAGCATGTCCATGAACGCCAGAGCTGTGCCGTTCAGGCGGCTCTCCAGTCGGTTCAGCATGGTGCTCACGATGAAGAAGCAGGCGAAGGCGATGATGCCGACGATGAGGCCGGAGGCGGAGGTCACCATCTTCTGGTACAGACCGCTGGAGATCACCCCGATGCTGATGTTGTCGGTCAACGAGATGTCGTAGAAGATCTTGATCACTCCAATGATGGTACCGATGAAGCCGAACATGGGCGCGAGCTTGGCCACCAAGCTCAGCAGCCCGATGCCGCGCTCGTACTTCGACATTTCCAATTGCCCCACGGTCTCCATGGCGCTTTCGATCTCCTTAGTGGGCTTACCCATGCGCTGAAGGCCCTTCTCCACCATGCGGGCGCTGGGCGTTCCGGTGCTCGCACAGACATTGAGGGCCGATTCGATCTTACCGTCGTGCACGTGGTCCTTCACGCGGTCCATCAGGTCCTTGTCACTCTTCGTGGCCTTGGCCAGGGCCATGATGCGCTCGATGGTGATGTAGACCGTGATGAGCGACATGATGGCCAAGGGGATCATGATGCCCCAGCCGCCGTAGGAGATCAGATCGAGGATGGTGATCGTGTCAGGCGGTGCGGTCGGGGTGGTCACGACCTGGTCGGCGGCTTGAACGACCTGACGGGCCTGATCGGTGGTCTCTTGGAGCTGGGCGAGGAGGGGGAACTGCATCAGTGAGGTTCGGTTACTGGGGAACGTGGGAAGTGCTCCGGAAATTTCAAGTGAGCTGAGCCAAAGCCAGCTCGAAGGCGGTACGAGTAAGGTGCGTCTTCGCGGAGTGGACCTTGTATGTGCGCTCCAAGGCCTTGCCCATGGTGTCGCTCACATCGGCGAAAATGGCCTGGTCAGTAATGGCAGCGCCGTCCTGCATCAGATAGGCGAACACACGGGCCATGCCGCAGTTGGCGATGAAGTCAGGGATCACCGTCACGCGGTCGTCAGCATACTCGGCGATGGGACCGTAAAAGATCTCGGGGTCCGCGAAGGGCACGTTGGCGCCGCTGGCGATCACCTCAAGGCCACCCAGGCACAAGCGGTCGATCTGTTCTCGGGTCACCAAGCGGCTGGCGGCGCAGGGCAGGAACACTTCCGCGCCCACATCCCACACCCGTTCGTTCACGTCGTGGAAGCTGAGCATGTTCGGGGCCTTCAGCGTGTTGCCGCTCTTGCTGAGGAAGAGGTCGCGCACAGCTTCCGGTGCGATGCCGCCCGGTTCCACGATGCCGCCATTGCGGTCCACGATGCCGACGATCACGGCGCCTTCACGGCTGAGGTAGTAGGCTGCAGCGCTGGCCACGTTGCCCCAGCCTTGTACCATGACCCGCTTGCCCTTCACCTTGCCACCGTAGATGCGGTAGAAGTGACGCACGCTTTCGCTCACGCCCCAGCCTGTGATCATGTCGGCCACAGCATAGCGCCCGATCAGCGGTGTGAACGCGGGGTCCTCGACCTTCTTGCTCACACCATTGCGGAGCTGGCCCACGATACGCACTGTGGCGCCTTGGTTGTTGGCGAAATGCCCTTTCACAACGCCCTCCTGCGGGTGCCAAAGGCCGAACTGTTCAGTGATGGGGATCACCTCATGCAGCTCGTCCACGTTAAGGTCGCCGCCGGTGCCGTAGTAGGTCTTTAGCAGGGGGATGACGGCCTTGTACCAACGTTCCAGTACCTCCTGCTTGCGCGGGTCCGCAGGGTCGAAGTCAATGCCGCTCTTGGCGCCACCAATGGCTGGTCCGCTCACGGTGAACTTCACTTCCATGGTCTTGGCCAGGCTTTCCACCTCGCGGCGGTCGAGGCCCTTACGCATGCGGGTACCGCCACCGGCAGCGCCACCGCGCAGGCTGTTGATCACCACCCAGCCTTTCGCTCCCGTGGGCGGATCGTTCCATTCGAATACGATCTCCGGGGCGCGTTCCTCAAACCGTCGCAATGCTTCTCTCATGGTCTTCCCTACAATGGCGTCAAATGTAGACCGGCCTAAGAGGGTGACCTTGCAAGCCGTCCCCCGTTTTCCATGGCCCGGGTGTTAATTGGGTAGCACCAGCGATCCGCCAATACTGTCCTGCGGCGCACCAGTGACACTGGCCAGCGTGTTCACCTCGCCCCGCCAGCGCATCAGCCCCAGGAAAGCGAACACCAAGGCCTCCTTGAAGTCCACGGTGGAGGCTTCAGGCACTGCGATCTCAGCCGTGCTCAGGGCCTTCAGACGTTCGATCAGGAAGGTGTTGTGCGCTCCGCCACCAGTGGCCAGTACACGCTGAGAGTTCCCGTGGCGCAAGGCATCGGCGATGGTATGCGCTATGTGCTCCGTCACCGTCCGCAACCGATCGCGCAGTGCCAGGTGTTCATCCTTCACCAAGGGTGCCATGTGCTCGTCGAACCACTCGCGACCCAGCGAACGGGGTGGTGCTTGGCGGTAGAAGGGCAGTGCATCCAGTGCGTTCAGGAGTTCCGGGACCACTTGGCCGACGCGGGAAAGCGCTCCGTCCTTGTCGTAGGCCAGGTCAGCCTCGTGGGCCAGCAGGTTGAGCGCTTGGTTGCAGGTGCAGATGTCGTAGCCCGTCACCTCGTCCGGACCATGGTGTGACACGTTGGCAATGCCACCCAGATTCAGAAAGGTGTCCGTTCCGGTGAAGAGGGCACGCTCGCCGAAAGGCACCAGCGGAGCTCCTTGTCCGCCCAGCGCCACATCCTTGCTTCGAAGGTCGAACACCACGGGCCGACCCGTGAGCGCGGCGATCTGGGCGCCACTGCCGATCTGGGTGGTGAGGCCCTCAACCGGCTGATGGAAGATGGTGTGGCCGTGCGAGCTGATCAGGTCCAGGGGCCGCCCGGCGCGTAGCTCGTTGCAGGCCCTGGCGATCATTCGGCCGAGATCGCGGTCCAGGCGCGCCAATTCCAACGCCGGCCCGTGCATCACGCCGAGCAGGCGCTTGCCCATCACTTCATCGAAAGGTACCGTGGCCGCATCCTCGATGGCATGCGTCCAGTCCTCGTCGTGCTTCACAAAGCGGCAATAGGCCACGTCAATACCGTCAAGCGAACTGCCCGACATCACGCCGATCACGTGGAAAGGTCCTTCCATTGCAGGTCTGCGGGCCTATGCCTCCCGGTCCGCAGGGTGGCGAAGGTATATCCTACCTTTGCCGCCCATTTCCACCTATTTCCCAGACCATGTTTTTCGAGCTGACGGAGGAGCAGAAAGCGGTACAGGCCGCTGCGCGTGATTTCGCACAGAACGTGTTGAAGCCCGGGGTGATCGACCGCGATCGTGAGCAGAAGTTCCCGACGGAAGAGATCAAACAGCTCGGTGAGCTAGGCTTCCTGGGCATGATGGTTGATCCGAAGTACGGAGGTGGTGGCATGGACACCGTGAGCTACGTGCTGGCCATGGAGGAGATCAGCAAGATCGATGCGAGCACCAGTGTGGTGATGAGCGTGAACAACAGCCTGGTCTGCTGGGGTCTGGAGAACTTCGCCAGCGAGGAGCAGAAGCAGAAGTACCTGGTGCCTTTGGCGAAAGGGGAGAAGATCGGGGCCTTCTGCCTGAGCGAACCCGAGGCGGGAAGCGACGCCACGAGCCAGCGTACCACCGCGATCGACATGGGTGACCACTACCTATTGAACGGCACCAAGAACTGGATCACCAACGGCGGCACGGCCAGTACCTACCTAGTGATGGCCCAGACCGATGTCGCGAAAGGACACAAGGGCATCAATTGCCTCATCGTGGAAAAGGGCATGCCTGGTTTCGTTGTGGGCGCGAAGGAAGACAAGCTCGGCATTCGTGGCAGCGACACGCACACGCTGATGTTCCAGGATGTGAAGGTGCCCAAGGCCAACCGCATCGGGGAGGACGGCTTCGGCTTCAAGTTCGCCATGAAGACCTTGAGCGGTGGACGTATCGGTATTGCGGCCCAGGCCCTCGGGATCGCCAGTGGCGCTTTCGAATTGGCCACCGCGTACAGCAAAGAGCGCAAGGCTTTCGGTAAGACCATCAGCCAGCACCAAGCCATCCAGTTCAAGCTGGCCGATATGGCGACCGAGATCGAGGCTGCGCGCCTGCTATGTCTGAAGGCGGCCTGGCTGAAGGACCAGCATCTGAACTACGACATTGCCAGTTCCATGGCGAAGCTCTTTTCCAGCGAAGTGGCCATGAAGACGACCGTGGAGGCCATCCAGGTGCACGGCGGTTACGGCTACGTGAAAGAGTACCACGTGGAGCGCCTGATGCGCGATGCCAAGATCACGCAGATCTACGAGGGCACCAGCGAGGTGCAGCGCATCGTGATCGGTCGCTCCGTTACCGGCTAGAACGCCGGAACCAAGGTCTCCAGTTTCGTACCGCGGGAGCCCTTCACCAGGATCAAGTGTCCGGTGAGGGGCTTCTGCATGAAAGCCTCCAAGGCGGTTGCAGCATCCGGGTGGACCGTAATGCCTGATGCGGCCAGCTCCATGAACTCCGGTCCAATGAAGACCGCTTCCATCTTCAGTGTTCTGGACAAGGCGATCAGCGCCTCATGTTCTGAACGGCTGTCGGCGCCCAGCTCCTTCATCCCACCCAATACAGCCAGTTTCGGACGCCCGGTGGTCATCGCAGCAAAGTTCTCCAGCGCCACTTTCATACTGCTGGGGTTCGCGTTGTAGGCGTCGAGCACCAATTGGTTCCTTCCCGTGTCTGTGAACTGCGAACGGTTGTTGGAAGGTGTGTAAGCCTCCAGCTCCGAAGCAATGGTGTCGTCAGGGACGTTGAAGTGACGACCGATCGCAATGGCCACGGCGGCATTGGGCAGGTTGTAGTTGCCGATCAACTTGGTGGTCACCGTGCGTTCGCGCCCATCCGTTCCAGCCCAGGAGACCGCCATGAAGGGCGCTCCATCCGCGAGTCGCACGCACAGTTCCGCTGCTGGGGAGGTCCCATAGGTAGAGCGCATGGCTCCAGCGCTCTTGTCCATCAAGAGTTGATCATCCGCGTTCACGAAGAGCAGGCCGTCGTGAGCGGAGATGAACCCGTACATCTCGGTCTTTGCACGGATCACGCCTTCGTCACTCCCGAAGCCTTCCAAATGCGCCCGGCCGATGTTGGTGATCAGGCCATGCGTTGGTTCTGCGATCCCGGTCAGTTCAGCGATGTCGCCCACATGGTTCGCACCCATTTCGATGATCGCGATGCGGTGCTCGGGCTTCAAACGAAGCAATGTGAGCGGTACGCCGATGTGGTTGTTGAGGTTGCCGGCGGTGGCCAACGTCGGGCGGTCCGCGGCGAGCACCGCGTGAACCAGTTCCTTGGTCGTGGTCTTTCCATTGCTGCCGGTTATGCCTATTACCGGAATGTTGAACTGCCTGCGGTGATGCCGCCCGAGATCTTGGAGCGCCTTCAACACATCGGCGACCAGGAGGATGCGATCCTGGGTGGCGAGTGCGGGGTCATCCACGACCGCGTAACGACAACCGTCAGTCAGAGCCTGAGGCGCAAAAGCGTTGGCATCGAAGTTCGGGCCTTTGAGGGCGAAGAACATGCCGTCTGCCAGAAGCTGGCGTGTATCGGTGCATGCCCCGCTGCATTCCAGGAAGCGCGTTCGCAGTTCTGTGGTGCTGGTCATATCCCCAAAAGAACGACCCCGGCACATGGCCGGGGTCGCAATTCGAAGTGTTCTGCTGACGATCGCCGGTTACTTGTCCAGCTTGCTGCGGCGCTTGTCGTCACCTAGGCCGACCGGACTGCCTACGCGGGTCATCGCACAGCGGAAACCGATGGTCGAAGTGCTCTGGCGCTCATCCAGGTGGCGGCGCGTACCGGGGTTCGCCCAGTAGATGCGGTCGGCCCAGCTGGCACCCTTGTAAACGCGGCTGTGGTCGTTCACCAGAGAGGTCTTGCCCCAATCGTACATCGGGTTGCCCTCGAAGTCAGGCTGATCATAGTAGACACTGCTCTCCAGGTCGCCGTCGCGGAAGTCGATGTTGTCGCTCTCGCGGTAGTTGCGGCGATCGATGTTCTCTTCCACGGTGACATCGCGGTATTGCACATCACCCGGCTGATCGCTCTGGTAGTCGCTGATGCCGCCCAACAGTTTTGGGCAGATCTCCAGATCCTGGCCTTTGATCATGTCCACCATGTCCTGAACACGTTGCATGGCAGCATCCTGCTTGCGGGTGTTCTTGAATTCGATGGCCTGGTCGCAGGCGGTGATCAGATCGTCGATCAACTTGCCTTCCTCTTCCGTGGCCTTGCCTTGCATCTTGGTCTGGAACTCCGTGAGGTAGTACTTGATACCGTCCACGTCGTAGATCACTTTGTCGTACTTGTCGTCGATGGCACCATCGCTGTTCAGCACCTTGGTCTTGAACACGTTGCC
>JADZGG010000167.1 GCA_020854015.1 Flavobacteriales bacterium | reverse complement strand
TTGCTCATCCGTTGTTCGGCCAAATGCACCGACCCGATGTTGTTGTGCGCCATTGCCGTGTACCAAACATCGCCCGCCCGCTCAAAGCCGTTCAACGCGTCGAGGTAGTGCGTGAGCGCCTTCGCCGGTTCGCCTTTCACACTGTAGCACATGCCTGTGAAATTCGACGCTTTCGCCTGTTGGAGCGCGCTGCCACCGGCCATTGCGAGCTCCGTATACTGGGCGGCATGCTCAAGCGCCTTGTCCGGTTCCGTGAAGATCGTAGCGCGCAGGATGTCCGTGAGAACGGGTAGACGCGACGTGTCGTTCGGAAGGGTTGCCAATACCTTCACCAAGCTATCGACCTGTGCGCTGACGAGCGAACACACCAACCCGAGGACCAGCACAAGGAGCGAACGCATGCGCGCAAGTTCGTTGAAGATCCCGATACATCGCCAAAAAGCAACCCTTCCACCAACAGCAGCCGTCTTCACCATATGCGTATCCCCTCGTTCCTACTGGGCTTCGTGCTGAGCCTCGGGGTCTCCGCCCAGCTTACCGTGTTCCGCTGCACACACCCGGTGATCGACTGGCGCATGAACGGTGAATTCCATGCCAATGACTGGACCATCACACCTTCCGCACGGCCGGACATACTGGAGGTGCCCTGCTCGGGTGGACCTGGTCGGGTGAGCTTCATCGATGGCAACGATTCCCTGGAGCTGGTCGTGAACGTCGGGGACGTGAGAGACTTCGTGGTGCTGGTTCCGGGCCTGGATAGTGCGTTCACCCGCGTGGTGGGCGCGGCCTATCGCCCGCCGCAGGTATTCGACCTGCTGGCTCCGGAGAACAGCCCTGTGTTTCGCTGGCTCCAAGCGTCCGCTGTACCGATCACCAATGCTTCGCAAGCCTTTGGTCCGCTGGACGATGCGTTCGCCAAGGCACGTGTGGTGGGTCTGGGTGAAGCCACGCATGGCCAGCATGAGGCGTTCGAACTGAAACGTGCGCTCACCATGCACCTGATCCGGAACCATGGTTATCGGCTGGTGGCTTATGAAGCGAGCGCATCCAGTGTGATCGCATGCGACGACTACATCGCAGGGCGCAACGACGACCGCCGAGCCGCTCTCGGTGGCTTGAGCATGCTGATCTGGCAAGTGGAAGAGAACGCGGCCCTGCTGGACGACCTACGCGCGTGGAACGCAAAGGCCGCACCCGCCAATCGCGTCCGCTTCATCGGCGTGGACGCACAAGATGGTGACGCGGCCGAGGAACGCCTCAGCACCTTGCTCGGGGAACAACGAAGCGCGCTGGTCGCGCGCATACATGACCTGACCGGTCGCGCCTCGGCCGCGACGAGCTCGCTGTTCCAAGGTGACCGCGCGGCCTTCGATCAGCTGAATACGGATGCGGCTCTGTTGGCACGAGACATCGAACAAGCGACCCCTCACGATGCGCAAGCGTCCGAGATCCACCTGCGCACCCAAGAGCTGATGGCCTACTTGGGCATGTACGGCACACGAGGCGGTCGCGACAAGGCGATGGCTGAACTGCTGTTGACCCAACTGAACGACGCCCCCGCCGGAACGCGCTGCGTGCTCTGGGCGCACAACGCACACGTGCAGAAGAGCGCAATGGCCTACATGGGCACTGACGAGCTGGCCACCGGAGGACACTTGCACGCAGCACTGGGCGAGGCGTACTACGCGTTGGGCTTCACCTTCGGCGAAGGCGGCTTCCAAGCCACTGCGCCCAGGGCCGATGGTCGGCAAGGTTTCAAGCGCTACACCCACAAGGCCGCACCGAAAGGCTCGCTGGAGTGGCAGCTTGCACAAGCACAGCCGCTATCGCACATGCTCGATCTGCGCGGCGCTCCCGTGGATCCCGGCATCCAACAATGGCTCACCTTGGGCCACGGCATGCGTTGGTGGGGTGGCTACAACGTTCCCGATGATGTGGACGCGAACACCAGCGACCCCTCTCATCTCTGGCAGCTGCACCCCATTGCGGACTTCGATGGCTTGGTGTACTTGGCCAAGACCACAGCGGCAATACCGGTGGACAACGAGAGGATCCTGTCCTCGTCCCAACCTTGAAGGGATCTCCTGAAGACGGGTACCTACTGTGCTTTGATGAACCGCCCTCTCATGCGCGTACCGTCGACCAATTCCACCTCGATCACGTAGGGACCCGCTACCAGTCCGGTCACATCCAATTCCCCGCTCCGCATCGGTCCGGCGGTCATGCTCGCCCGACCATCGGCACCGAACAACCGATACCCGCGCACGCCAACACTGTTGCTCATCCCTACGACGCGGATAAGGTCCACTGCGGGATTCGGCACTATGCGCAACTCTGCGCGTTCCATCTCCGGCACCTTGGTGCTCACCGTTACGAGCAAGCCGGTCGAATTGGTGATCACCGCCGGATTCAGGTCGAAGTAAATGCCCGCCTTGTTCGTGATGACACTGCCAAGGCTGATCCCGTCCACGGGCTTCATGCGGAACGTGACGAAACCGTGGCTATTGGGTTCATCGTTGGTGCTGTCCGGCAATTGGATGTTCGGGAAGTCGAAGCGCAAGGTGCGGTCTTGACCGTACTGCGCATTGAATGGATGTGAAGAGGCGAGGATCTCCAACGAGGTCAGCTCATGCAATGCGGACAGCGTATCAATGATGAACACGTTCTGTGCGGATGCATTCCCGGTGTTCTGGAAGCGTACGGTGTAGGTGATGTCCGCATCGGTACCCAGGTAATAGTAGGCCGTACTTCCGGACGTGCTCCAACCCGTCTTGTCATTGGGATCGAAGGCGCCCACCACGGGAAAGCTCAGTGCGAAGGTGTTGTCGGCGGGAACGCCATCCGGAACAGAAGACGTAACGGTCGCGGAAGCATCATGGATGGTGCCTATCAACAGGGGGTCGGGCGGGACCTGGAGGTCAACAGCGTAGGTGTGCCACTGGTACGGAAGCAGATCCGGCAGTTGCCAGGTGATGTTGGTGGCGGTGGTGCTCTGTGGTGTTTGGTCCGTACCGATCAAGGCGAACAAGGCCTCGTGGTCGAAGTTCGTCGTGACCTGTCCGCTCGGATACGGGGAGTTGTTCTCCACAGTGATCCATGTTCGTTGGCTGAAACCGGGTACCGCTTGGGTGCTAGCGATCGACAAACGCAGGTCCAGATCCCCCACCGTGGTATCGGCCAGGTTCACGGTATGCGTGGGCAACACGTTGGTCAGATCGAACGGATACGGTACAGCGCCCGGACAGATCTGCGTCAGATCCGCATCGCCTTGTTCCAATGTGTAGCTGCCGTAGTCCAGTCCGATGTTGAACTGGCCTTGCGCGTCGGTAAGTTGCACGGTATTGCCAGGCTGGATCACGATCGGACGCAAGGGCAACCCGGGATCGCTGGAGCCTTGCACACAATCCTGATCAAGGTCTACGAAGGCGATGCCGTTCACCTCGCCGCAATTCCCTGCCAAAGCCGGAATGGTGAAGTTGAACGTCGTTTCACACATGAACTGCATCGTGGAAAGGGTGGAACAGGTATAGGTCCCCGCATCGAGATCACCCACTTGCACGACGCCATTGTTGATGGTCACGTTCGCCATCGGGTTACCGGGACCCGTGATGAACACGGAGCTCCCCAGCGGGAACTCGAAGGTGTTGAAGGTGATCGTCGCACTTCCGTTGTTGTAGCCCGGGCAAGCCGCTGTGGTGGATTGTGATACCGGGGTCGAATAAATGGCCGGCGGAGGCATAAGCACGGCAGTGCCCATGCAACCCAGGGCGTCGGTGATGATCACGCTACTTCCGAACTGGTTCAGCCCACCGATCTGGGCCACGGTCGTATCGTTGCTGTAGATCAGAAAGGCGGGCGTTGTGAGCTGGATCGTGTACGGTGCTTGACCGCCCAAGTGCCCTAGGTTCACATCCACCTGACCAGTGGATTGCCCCATGCAATCCGCTACCAACGGTAAAGTCACCGCTGGAATGTCCAAGCCCGCACCGAGCGCGACCGAACCGGATGCACTTGCCGTGGTTCCCAGGTTGTCCGTAACGGTAACGCTGTAGGTGCCGACCGATAGTCCCGAGATGGTCGCGGTGGTGGCACCGGTGTTCCAAGCGAACGTGTACGGCCCTGTTCCCCCATTGATGAGCACCCATGCAGAGGCCGTGCTGTTCCCGCACGGATCGGGCGTGGTAAGAACAAACACGTTCATGGCCTGTGCGGCGGTGAGAACGATGCTGGCGAAGAGGGTAGAGAGGGTGCGCATGGTGATGCGAATTTGGTTGTCGCGTAGGGATATGCAACGTAGACGTTCGATGCAGGGAAGAAGCAGGGTTGCGTAACGCAAGTGTGTTGGAGGCTTTCGTAGGTGTGTGATGCTGCATAGAAAAGGAACGCCGGTCGGGCTTCAACCGGCGTCCCCGATCTCAAGATGCACGCCTTACATGGTGGTCATGTCAAGCGTGTTGCGGATCGTCGGATTGATCAAATAGGGAGTGCCAAGTCTTGAAGCGAAGCCCAAGGTCCCGACGAAGGCGTTCGCGGCGAACACGTCATTCGAAAGACAGGCTGGCATCGGCTCGACCCCCCCGTCCGGTGCTGTGAACGCGGGCGTGCTGAACGCTACGCTTAAGCCGGTCGGCGCCCCTGTTGTACGACTCAGCTCAATGAGTTGCGGCGGCACGGTGACCGTCTTCAGCGCGATCAGCTTCTTGTTGCATGTGATGGTGAAAGCCTGCACGTTCGGCGGTGTTCCGGACAAGTTGGTCACCCGGCCCGCTGTTCCTCCGATAACGCTCAGGGTGGCCAACTTGGGGAATGTGCCGGCCGGTGTATTGCGAAGCAAGAAGATCGTGCCGGTCGCGGCATCATACTCCACATCCATGGCGTCCAGAACAGCGGCCCCACCAGTGATCGTCAATGCTGCCACAGGAGTCGCGTTCAGGATACCGACGGGAATAAGCGGCAATGGCCCAGGGATCTGCCAAAGCATGTTCTTGTGTGCGCTCACGGTCGCGGTGTTGTTGGTCACGAGCCAAGTGCAGTTGTTCACCGGGTCCCACGTTATGCCCTTGAAATGGTCCACATCCGTGCCCCCAAGACCCTTGATGGTGGCCAAGTACGTATAGACCCCTGCTGTCGTCACGCTGTAGAGATCCGAAACTCCGCCTTGAGCGGTCAAAGCGAACATGGTCGTACCGCCTACCATCTTGGTCTCCCCAATCCTGGACGATCCTTCCGAACCGACATCGTTGATCGGTAGGGACTCTTTCTGACACCCCTCAAGTATCAAAGCACCGATGGTCAGCAGGCCTATCGCGCCGAACGTGATCGTGTTCCTTTGAATGCTCATGTTGTAGCTGTTTTTAAGTGCGGTCCATTCCGCACCACGAACTGAGCGAGGAACAAGAACGCTCACCAGCTCCGCATCGCCAACGTGCCATGCGATCGCGTATGTGTGCGATCGCTAGAGACCCAGCGCCACCAGGAACGCATCGCGGCGGCGTGCGCTCACATCCACATGGCTGCCGTCGTCCAGCACCACGTAGCCGCCACGCCCTCGCACGTACTGTTTCACGCGGGCCAAGTTCACCACATGCGCATGGTGGATGCGGAAGAAGCCGTGCGGGGCCAGCATCTCTTCGTACTCGCCGAGATTGCGGGTGATCACGTAGCGCTTCTTGTCCACCATGTGGAAGGTGGTGTAGTGGTCATCGGCTTCGCAACGAATGATGTCGGCGATCTCCACCAGTTGCAGGCCTTTGGCCGAGGGCAGAGCGATCCGCTTCACACTGTCCATGCGTTGCTGCTCGGTCCGCATCAACCCCATGCGTTCACGGTGCGGCGCGTCCAAGGCCAACTTGCGATCGACCGCACGCACGAGCTCATCCACATGGATGGGTTTCAGGATATAGTCCAAGGCATAGCGCTTGATCGCGTTCAGGGCGTACTGCTCATAGGCTGTCACGAACACCACATCGGCCGGTGGCTCGGAGTATCGATCCAAAAGGTCGAACCCATTGCCGTTCGGCATCTCAATGTCCAGGAAGAGCAGGCCCGGTGCATGTACGTC
>JADZGG010000166.1 GCA_020854015.1 Flavobacteriales bacterium | reverse complement strand
ATCGAACTCCTCTGCCGAATTCATCGTCGATCTGTTTCCCTCAAGATACCGAGGAGTTCCCTATGCGAAGAGCCTTGATGCAGGCTGAGATCCCAGCATGGGCACATTGGCACATGTGCACATGGGCACATGCTACGAGCCTCCTTGTCTCAGAAAGCCGCGAGCAAAATGTCCAGGTCTTTATAGGGCAGTCGGAACGCCTCGCTGAGGATCTCGCTCGTGAGCGCGCCGTTGTACAGGTACACACCGTGGCGGATGCCGAGGTCCTTCTTGATCAGCTCTTCGAAGCCGCCGCGATCGCCCATGGTGAGCAGCAGCGGGCCGAAGATGTTGGTGAGCGCGTAGCTGGCCGTACGGGGCACGCGGCTGGCGATGTTGGGCACGCAATAGTGAATGACACCGTACTCCTTGAACACGGGATCGGTGTGCGTGGTCACGTGGCTGGTCTCGAAGCAACCACCGCGGTCGATGCTGACATCCACGATCACGGAGCCGGACTTCATCTCGCTCACCATGTCCTCTGTGACGACCATGGGTGTACGACCGTGTTCGGGACGCAGCGCGCCAATGGCCACGTCCGCCTGCATGAGGGCGAGCTTCAGCTCGTCGGGTTGGATGACGCTGGTGTAGATGCGTTGACCGAGGTCGCTCTGCAAACGGCGCAGACGGTAAATGCTCTTGTCGAAGACCTTCACACTGGCCCCAAGGCCCATGGCGGCGCGCGTGGCGAACTCACCCACGGTACCCGCACCGATGATAACCACTTCCGCCGGGGCCACACCGCTGATGCCACCGAGCATGAGGCCCTGGCCGCCCTTGTCGCTGCTCAGGTATTCAGCGGCGATCTGGATGCTGGTGTTGCCGGCGATCTCGCCCATGGCGCGGATGATGGTGTAGATGCCCTCGCGGTCCTTGATGAAGTCCCAGGCCACGGCGGTCACCTTCTTGTCCATCATCTTGCGCAGCGCATCCTTGGGCTGCACGGTGAGCTGCAGGGCGGAGATGAGGATCTGCTTGGGCCGCAGCATCTCGATCTCCTTGAGGCTGGGCGGTGCGACCTTGATGATGAGGTCGGCCTTGAAGACCTCCTCCGCGCTCTCGACCACCTGCGCACCTGCCTCGGTGTAGTCGTTGTCTTGGAATTGCACGGCCTGGCCTACGCCGCGTTCCACCAGCACATCGTGCCCACGGCTCACCAACGTGGCGATGCTCGACGGCGTGAGGGGTACGCGGTGCTCCTGGAAGCTCGTTTCCTTGGGGATGCCAATGAAGAGGTTGCGACCCTTGCGGCCCACCTCCTGGACCTGTTCCTGGGGCAGAAAGGCCACCTCGCGGGCCAATTGCTTGAGGAGTTCCTGGCTGGTGCTCATGCGAAGGTCGCCGCTGTGGGCGGCGCTGGTGAAAGGTCCAACTGTACGCTCCGTTCCCCGTCGCTCAGTTGCGTCAGGTACACCCAAACGGTGTCGGTGGGCAGCAGGTCGTGCGCCAGTTCGGGCCACTCCACAAAGCAGTAGCGACCGCTGTCCAGGTATTCGGTGAAGCCGATGCCCTCCAGCTCGTTGGCGTCCTTCAACCGGTACAGGTCGAAGTGGTAAACGGGTCCGGTGGTACCTGCGTATTCGTTCACGATGCTGAAGCTGGGGCTGCTGGTGCCGCCCTCCACACCCAGCTCCGCGCTCAGTGCCTTGATCAAGGTGGTCTTGCCCGCGCCCAGGTCACCCTTGAAGGCGAAGACCCGGCGATCGCTACAGGAATGCAACAGGGCCGCGGCCATCTCCGGTGCGTCCTCGGGGCGTGAAAGGCGAAGCACAGCGCTCATGCAAGATCAACGGGGTTTGAGGTAGACCACCGGCACGATCATCTCCTCGAGCGAGATGCCACCGTGCTGGAAGGTGTTCCGGTAAAAATTGACGAAGTGGTTGTAGTTGTTCGGATACACGAAGTAGAGGTCCTTCTTGGTGAACACGTACACGGTGCTCACGTTCGCGCGGGGCAGGAAGGCTTTTGCAGGGTCCTTGATGGCGAGCACATCGCGCTCCTCGTAGCTGAGGTTGCGGCCGAACTTGTAGCGCAGGTTGCTGTTGGTGTTGCGGTCACCCACCACCTTGCTCGGCTCGGTGACGCGGATGGTGCCGTGGTCGGTGGTGATGATCACGCGCCCCCCCTTCTCGGCAATGCCTTTCAGAATGTCGAACAGCGGACTGTGCTCGAACCAGCTCTTGGTGATGCTGCGGTAGGCGGCATCGTCCTCGGCCAGTTCGCGGATCACCTCCATTTCGGTGCGCGCGTGGCTCAGCATGTCCACGAAGTTGTAGACGATGCAGTTGAAGGGATTCCCCATCAGGTTGCCGAGGTTCTCCGCAAGCTTGCGGCCCTGGGCCTGGCTGGTGATCTTGTTGTAGCTATGCTTCACGTTCTTCCCCAGGCGCTTCAGCTGGTCGGCGAGGAACTCATCCTCGTGGGCGTTCTTGCTGCCCTCCTCCTCTTCGCTGATCCACTTGCCGGGGAACCGCTTCTCGATCTCGCTGGGCATGAGGCCGGAGAAGATGGCGTTGCGTGCGTACTGTGTGGCGGTGGGCAGAATGCTGTAGAAGGCGCTCTGCTCCTCCACCTTGTAGAACTCACCGATGATCGGCTCCAGCACGCGCCACTGGTCCAGCCGCAGGTTGTCGATCAGCACCATGAACAAGGGGGGCTCGCCTTCCTGGATGTGCGGCGCGATCTTCACCTTGAACAGGTTGTGGCTCTGCAGCGGCACATCCACGCCTTTGCCGTTCACCCAATCGATGTAGTGCTCGGCCACGAAGCGGCTGAACAGTTCGTTGGCCTCGCTCTTCTGCGAACGCAGGATCTCGTGCATGCCGGGGTCGGCGCTGCCACTGAGGTCCAGTTCCCACCGCACGATCTCGTCGTACAGCGCGGCCCAGCCCTTGGTATCGTGCTTATCGCCCAGGCGCATGCTAAGCCGACCGAACTGCTGCTGGTAGTTGGTGCTGGTGCGTTCGCTCACCAGGCGACGGCCCTCCAGGTGCTTCTTCAGGCTGTGCAGGATCTGGTTGGGGTTCACCGGCTTGATCAGGTAGTCGCTGATCTTGCTGCCGATGGCCTCTTCCATGATGTGCTCCTCCTCGCTCTTGGTGATCATGATCACCGGCGTGTGCTGCGCGATGGCCTTGATGCGGCTCAACGTCTCCAGCCCGCTGAGGCCGGGCATGTTCTCGTCCAGGAAGATGATGTCGTACTCCTTCTTCCCCACCTTCTCCACGGCATCCAGGCCGTTGTTCACGGTCTCCACAGTGTAGCCCTTGTCCTGCAGGAACAGCACGTGCGGCCGCAACAGGTCGATCTCATCGTCCGCCCAAAGGATGTTCGCGCTCATCGATCTCGCTCCCACAGCGGTTTTTGCCTGACGATCAGCGCCAAAGGCGCCCGGCTTCCGCTAATTTCGGCCCGTGAAAATACGGCCTTTCGGGCTGTTTCCCGCGTGAAGAAGAAGATCCTCAACGACCCCATCTACGGCTTCATCACCGTGCCCAACGCACAGGTGCTGGAGCTGATCGACCACCCGTGGTTCCAGCGGCTACGCTACATCAAGCAGCTGGGGCTGGGCCACTTGGTGTACCCCGGGGCCCTGCACACCCGCTTCCACCACGCCCTGGGCGCCATGCACCTGATGGGGCTGGCCATCGGCACCCTGCGCGACAAGGGCCACGCCATCAGTGAGGAAGAGGCCTTGGGGGCGGCCATCGCCATCCTGCTGCACGATGTGGGGCACGGCCCTTTCAGCCACGCGCTTGAGCACAGCCTGGTGGAAGGCATCAGCCACGAGGACGTTAGCGCCCTGGTGATGGACGCGCTCAACACCCAGTTCGGCGGCAAGCTCGATCTCGGGCTGAAGATCTTCCGGGACCAGCACCCGCGCCATGCGCTGCACCAACTGGTGAGCAGCCAGCTGGACGTGGACCGCATGGATTACCTGAACCGCGACAGCTTCTACACCGGCGTCAGCGAAGGCGTGATCGGCGGCGACCGCATCATCAAGATGCTGGAGATCGTGGACGACAGGCTGGTGGTGGAGGAGAAGGCCATCTACAGCATCGAGAAGTTCATTGTGGCGCGGCGCCTCATGTACTGGCAGGTGTACCTGCACAAGACCGT
>JADZGG010000165.1 GCA_020854015.1 Flavobacteriales bacterium | reverse complement strand
CACCAGGTCCACGGGTGTGGAGCGAACAGAGCCCGGGCCACGCTCAACGCCGAGATCGTCCAACACGGTCTCGAGATCATGCAGTGCCTTATAGTAGGAACGTTCGGCGTAAGCACGCACCTCATCGCGTTCTGCACCAGCAGGCAATTCGTCCAGCAAGCGCAGCGATGCACCGATGCCGTTCAAGCGGTTCTTCAGATCATGCGAGAAGCGATGCAAGCGCTCGGCTTGCACAGAATGGACCTTCAGGTCCTTGTCAGGTCCGGAACGTTCACCGCTCATTCGGAACGCAACATCCGTTGCAACACATCCGCAAGGCTGTCCGAATTGATCGGCTTGGCCAGGTAATGGCAACCCTTCAACTGGCGAATGCCTTCGATGATCTCGGGTTTGGTGCTGGCGGTGAGGAAGACGATCGGGATCGGGTCCTTGGCGTGTATCTCGCGGGCCAGCTCGAGGCCGGTCTTGGAGCCCTTCAGGTAAACGTCCATGATGATGAGGTCGGGACGTGCTTCGGCCATCAAGGCCTCGGCTTCTTCACTGCTGCGGGCAACGCCCGTTACCGTGAAGCCCATCCGCTCGATCTGCAGACGGTAACCGAAGGAGATGATGGTCTCATCTTCGATGATCAGTACGTTATTCATGGGAGAGATGTCCAAAGGTAGGTTCAAGCGCGACGAAGGTGATCGCTAACGACCCGTTCGTAGGATTCCACCGTGATCGCCTTCTCGATGTAGCTGCTCACAGAGCGGAAGGTCTGGGCAAGGTCCATGTCCATCGGTCGGTTGCTGCTGGAACACATGATCACGGAAGTGTGCCCGTTGGGTAACAACCCTTCCTGCTCGCATTGGGTCAACAGGGCGAACCCGTTCACAACGGGCATATTGATGTCCACGAACATCAGGTCGGGCGGCTCAGCGAAGGATCGCAGGAGCTCCAAGGCCTGATCGGCACTTGTGCATGAACTGATCGTACCATTGAAGCCGGCCTTCTTCAGGATCAGTCGCGTGATGAAATGAGAATCGTCCTCGTCATCAACGACGAGGATGTGACGAATGGCGGATGACATGATCCCTTCCTACGGGCGTGGTGGGCCCAGGGTTCGTGACCTCAGCTGAGCGCAGCGTTCAGGCGCACTACGCTATCGGGTGTGCCAAGTACGTAGAGTACATCATCCGACCTGATCTTCTCTGTGCCTTCGATGTGCGTAATGGTCCGTCCTTGGCGCCGGATGGCCAGCACAGTGACCCCGAAGCGACCACGGAGGTCCGCTTGTGCCAGGGTATGCCCCACGATGCGCGTGCGTCCCAAGGTCACCGGCACCGTGGCGATCTCCATGCCGTGCAGATCAGGTGTGCTGTTGGCTGTTGGGCTCTTGGCCACTGAGCCTCGCATCGGCCCGTAATGAGCATTCCTGAAATGCGCGGTGATCTCCTGGATCTGTGGCTCGGTCACCAGGTATTTCCGCAGCACGCGGTGGAAGATCTCGATGCTGGTCTCGAACTCTTCCGGGATCACCTCGTTGGCGCCAAGCGCGAGGTTGGCATCGATCTCGCGGACATATCGCGTACGTATGATCAGGTGGGCGGTGGTATGGGATCGCACGCGCGAAACGATGCGCCGGGTGGCCTCCGCATCGGCGATGGCGACCACGACCACGCGGGCCTGTTCCACATGCGCCTTCTCCAGCACATGGTCGTTGGCGGCATCACCCTGCACGACATGCAGGCCACGTGAAGTGGCCAAGGCGGCACGGTCCGGGTCCTCTTCGATCACTGCACAGCGGATCCTGGAGCTCTGTGCCGCGCGCGCCACGTTCTGTCCGTTCAGGCCGAAGCCGATGATCACCACGTGGTCCTTCAGGATGCGCCGATCGCTCTTCTCCTCCTCCCGCCGCACACGCATCATCCGGTCCAGACGTTCGGCCACACCACGCGGCAGGAACACGGTGAAAACGCGCCGCACGATGTCATCCGCATACTGCAGGGCGAAGGGTGTCGCGCCCATGGTCAGGATCGAAACAGCAAGGAAGAGCTGATGGTGTTCGCGTGTGAGCAGGCCGGATGCGATGCCACTGATGGCGAGCACGAAGGAGAATTCCCCGACCTGGAAGAGCGCCAGCCCTGTGAGCAGCGCGGTCCGTACCGGCTTCCGCAGCACCCAGACGCTCAGAAAGGTGGCCACGATCTTCACCGCCACCACGGTGAGGGCCAGGCCCAATACGGTGAACGGACTCTTGGCGAAGAGCGTGGGATCCACGAGCATGCCGATGCTCACGAAGAAGAAGCTCATGAACAGTTCGTGGAAGGGCTGTACAATGCCCGTGGCCTGGTAGGCCTGGTCCGTCTCGCTGATGATCAGCCCCGCGAAGAATGCACCGAGGGCCAATGAGAGACCGAGCGCCGAAGTTCCCCAGGCGGCCGCGAAACAGAGCACCACGATGGTGATGAGGAAGAGCTCCTTGTTGCGGCCCTTGCTCACCGTGCGCAACAAGCGCGGCACCACAAAGCGCCCTGCGATGTAGACGGCGGCCACCAGCAGCAACATCTTTCCCGCGAGCAGCAACAGGTCGTGTCCGATGTCCTTGCTCTTCCCGGCAAGCATCGGCGTCAGAAGCATCATCGGCACCACGAGGATGTCCTGGAAGATCAGGATGGCCGCACTGGTGCGACCGAAGGGTGAGTCCATGCGCCCTTTCTCCTGCAGGATCCGGAGCACGATGGCGGTCGAGCTGAGCGTGATGAGGAATCCCGTGAACACAGCGGCCGGAAGTGACAGCCCAAGCAGGCGGCCAACACCGGTAACGAAGAGCGTGGTGAGCAGGGCCTGCAGCGTGCCCCCAACGAAAACCGTCACGCCGATGGAGGCCAGCTTCTTCAAGCTGAATTCCATGCCGATGACGAACAGAAGGAAGATGACACCCATCTCGGCCAATACCTCCACCTCTTCGACGGCAGCCACCCAGCCGAGCCCATGCGGTCCCGCGATCATGCCGGCGATGATGAAGCCGAGCACCCCGGGCAGCTTGAACCGTCGGAACAGCAGAATGATGCCGATGGCCAGCGCCAGCACCACGATCAGCTCCTCGAACAGTTCGAAATGCATGGCTCAACGGATCATTTGCGGAATACCAGCCACACCGCAGCCACCAGTAGCAATGCGGCAAGAGCGTGGTTCCATCGTAGCGGCTCGTTACGGAAGGCCACAACGCTGAACACCGTGAACACGGCGAGCGTCACCACCTCTTGGATCACCTTCAATTGCACGAGCGAGAATGGACCTCCGTGGTCAAGATGGCCCATTCGATTGGCCGGTACCTGCAGGCAGTACTCGAAAAAGGCGATGCCCCAACTGATGAGGATCACGCTGAACAGACCGAGCTGCTTCGCCCAATGCCACTCGCGGAATTTCAGGTGCCCGTACCAAGCCAGCGTCATGAAGACATTGGACAGGACAAGGAGACCGATGGAATAGGCGCCGCGCATGGTGTGGACCGTGGCGCGAAGGTCCATCGAGGGAAGGGCAAGGAAGGGGTGGGGGCTCGCTTCCGATCAACGGGCCATTGTTCATGCGCTGTTACTTTCGGAGCATGTTCGAGCATCGTTCCCGCCCTTTGGTCCCCCGCAGCGTTTACATCCTGCGTCAGCTGCGTTTTTTTCTGGTAGCTCAGGTCTTCGTGGCAGCGTCCCTGGCCGTGGGTACATGGGGTTACATGCACTTCGCTCACCAAGCTGCTGTCGACGCCTTCCTGAACGCCTCGATGATCCTGGCCGGCATGGGTCCCATCGGCGATCTTCCCAGCGATGGGGCGAAACTCTTCGCTTCGTTCTATGCGTTATACAGTGGCATCGCCTTGCTCACAACGGTCGCCGTTATCCTGGCCCCGCTGGTGCATCGCATGTTGCATGCACTTCACATGGAGGATGGGCAGCGGGATGATGGGTGATCCGAATCACTCCTCGGATCCGCCCTTGGTCCGGCTCCAGGTCTTGTACAGCGCGGTGATCGGGGGCTTGCTCGTGTCCACTTCGCGGAGCGGTTCGCACTCCTTCAGGGTGGCATGGAGCTGCGCAGGCAGCTGTTGGTAGAGGGTGGTACCTTCGGTCTTCCACGCGAGCATGTCGTTGCTCACCTCCTTCACCACCCGCGCCGGGTTGCCTACGATCACTTTGCGCGCTTCCCAGATGCTGTCGGCAGGTAGAAAGGATAAAGCGCCCACGATGCAGCCTTCGCCGAGCACCACGTTATCCATCAGCACCGCGTTCATACCCACCAGGCAATTGGCCCCGACCGTGGCGCCATGGATGATGGCCCCATGCCCGATGTGCGCACCGGGGTGGAGCACCACCTTCACCCCAGGGAACATGTGGATCGTGCAGTTCTCCTGCACGTTTCAGCCGGCTTTCACCACGATCTCGCCCCAATCCCCACGCAGGGCCGCTCCAGGCCCGATGTACACATCCGCTCCGATCACCACGTTGCCGGTTACCACAGCTTGTGGGTGCACGTAGGCGGAAGGGTGGACGACAGGCTTGTAGCCGTTGAATTCATAGAACATGCCTTGGTCGGACCTGTGTTGGTGACAGTACCGGGCTACGAACCTAACGGAGGAAACCCATGTGGCGTTCGGGACCTTTCGCAAGAGAAAGCTCATGGTCATGTTAACTCAGTCTTAAGGATCCATGAACGCTGCATTTCGAAAGGGGGGCATTGGGCCCCTCGGTTAGCTTTGCGCCGCTTCAGAAGCAACAACCATGGCACTCGACGCACTGTTCAAGATCTTCCGCCCCAAGGACCGCGTGTTCTTCTACCATTTCGAAGCATCGGCTGCCAACGTGCTGAAGATGTCAGAGGACCTGGTGGCCATCATGAACACCGAGCCCGGTGCACAGCGCATCGCCATGCTGGAGAAGCTGGAGCTCGCAGAGCACGCCAACGACGATCTGACGCATACGATCTTCACGGACCTGGCGCGAAACTTCATCACGCCTATCGACCGCGAGGACATCCACGAACTGGCCACTTCCCTCGACGATGTGGCGGACTTCATCCTGGCCTCGGCGAAGAACCTGGAGTTGCTTGGTATCCACACGCCTGACGATACATGCCGCGAACTGGCCCGTTTGGTCAACGAAGGCTGCGTGATCATGCAGCAGGCGGTACAGACCTTGCGTAGCGTGCAGAACGCCTACCTGAAGACCGATTTCGTACAGCGCATCAACAGCGTGGAGAACCAGGCGGACGAGGTGTTCGACCGCGGCATCCAGCGCCTGTTCGCGGAAGAGAAGGATCCCATCATGCTCATGCGCAAGCGCCTTATCTACGTGGACCTCGAACTGGCCACGGACAAGACCGAGGATGTGGGCAATGTGCTGGAGTCGATCATGCTGAAGTACGCGTGAGGATATGACGCTGCTTGTTGCGATCATCATCCTGGCCTTGGTGTTCGACTACATCAATGGCTTCCACGATGCGGCGAACTCCATCGCCACCGTGGTCAGCACCAAAGTGCTCTCCCCCTTCCAGGCGGTGGTGTGGGCGGCCTTCTTCAATTTCGTCGCCTTCTTCATCTTCAAGGACCATGCGGTGGCCAACACCATCAGTAAAACGGTCCACCAGGAGTTCATTACGCTACCGGTGATCCTGAGCGGGCTCGTCGCCGCCATCATCTGGAACTTATTGACCTGGTGGTACGGCATTCCGTCCTCTAGTTCACATACCCTGATCGGCGGCTTTGCCGGCGCGGCCATCGCCCACGCCTACGCCACCACCGATGGATTCGCGCTCAAGGACGTGGTCGAGAACGACAAGATCATCAAGACGCTGCTCTTCATCTTCCTGGCACCGTTGGTGGGCATGCTCATTTCCATGTTCATCACATTTACCACCATCGTTCGCAATGCGTGGTCACGGGTTGGCATCATCCTCATCGCGGCCATCGGCACCTGGTTCCTTTTCATGCACCTGCAACAGGGCAAGGTGGAGGAGAACATGGCGAAGTACTACAAGGTCGACGTGGCGAAGAAGGCCATGGAGGCGGATCCCGCGAACACCGCCGACTATGAAGCTGCGAAGGCGAAGTACGATGCGGTAGCTCCATACTTGACCGAGTTCAACAGCATCGGCGGTCCCGGTGTGGCCGAGCTCATCCAAGCGAAGGTGGATCCCAAGGTGGATGTCGCCAAACTGGGCAAGTCGCTCGGCAAGGCGGATAACTCGATCATCCGGTATGGGCTCATGGCGGTCGTGCTGATCTTCATTCTGGCCTATCTCTATGTGGAGAAAGTGCGAACGCCCACGGCCTTCTCCATGGCCAACATGTTCAAGAAACTGCAGCTCCTGAGCTCGGCGGCCTTCAGCATTGGGCACGGTGGCAACGATGCACAGAAGGTGATGGGCATCATCACAGCGGCCCTGATCGCGAACGGTGACATTACGGACATCAAGGAGATGCCCAATTGGGTGCCGTTGGCCTGTTACACGGCGATCGGCCTGGGAACCCTCAGCGGTGGCTGGAAGATCGTTAAGACCATGGGCACGCGGATCACCAAGGTGACCCCGCTGGAAGGTGTGTGCGCCGAGACCTCCGGTGCCATGACCCTCTACCTCACCGAGCAGATGGGCATTCCAGTGAGCACCACGCACACCATCACGGGCAGCATCATCGGGGTGGGGGCCACCAAACGCCTGAGCGCGGTGCGTTG
>JADZGG010000164.1 GCA_020854015.1 Flavobacteriales bacterium | reverse complement strand
TTCGATGTGGTCTGGGACGATGGGCTTACGACCGTGGCCATGGTGAACCCGGAGTTCGCGAACGTGACCGCGGCGGAGGTGGAGGTACAGACCTATGCCTACGCGTTGGGCAAGTTGCCCACCTGCTTGCGCACCGATGTGAACGCGCTGTGGATCCATGCCGGTGTCTACTCGTTCGGCGGTGGCAACAACGCCATCGTGATCCACACCGGTCGCGGCCAGGAGTACATCGACGACGGTATTCTGGAAGAGGCCTTCGTGCATGAATGCACACACACATCACTGGACGCAACGCATGCCAACGCTCCCGATTGGCTGGCCGCCCAAGCTGCCGACCCTGACTTCATTTCCACCTACGCACAGGACTTTCCTGCCACCGAGGACCTCGCAGAGAGCTACCTGCCCTGGCTCGCTGTAACACACCGTTCCGCCCGCATCTCCCAGCAGGACTATGACCTGATCACACAGACCATCCCGAACCGCATGGCCTATTTCGATGCCATGGCCTGCGACCTGTACCCCATCACCTCGTTGGCCGGTGTTGGGGACGCGACCGTGGCACCGATCGCCGTCACCGTCTTCCCTTCACCAACGAGCGATTGGATCAATGTGAACGCAAGTAGGCCCCTGCCAGCCAACGCGCGCTTCGAGCTCTTCGCAGCCGATGGCCGTTTGCTGCGCACTTGGAACCTGAGCTCCGCTTCCCGACTCCCCGTTGAGGAGCTCGCCCCTGGTTTCCATCTCTGGCGCTGCTTCGCTGATGGTGCGGTGCTGGCGAGCGGAATGGTCGCGATCGAGTAACGTTCGCGCAAGCGGGCTCAACGAGCGAACCACATGGACGACAGATGCGCTTCGGTCCACTCGAACGTTCGTGATCACCGGAACCGGCACGCTTGGTCCTACCTTCCAGGTGTGCTCAGTTCGCTCCGCTAGCACCCGCTTTGCGCGTGTCACCGCCTGGCTCGATGCCAGTTGCCAAGCAGTAGGTGAAGTGGCGCGGATCAGCGCGGAGTCCATCTTTGCCACATGAACCCGCTCCAGTTCCTTCGCCTGCTCTTCAAGGGACCGACCCCGCAACAGATGGCCGCGCAACTGCGGAAGCCGCACGGCTTCATGGCGCGTAAGGTGGGCGAACGCATGAACGCCGTGAACCGGTCGCTCTATCAAGGAGCGTGGGAGGCCCTGGACCTGCGCGACGGAATGCGCGTGCTGGAGATCGGCTTTGGCAACGGCCGCTTCTTCGGTGAACTGATCGGGCAAGCCAAGGACCTCAAGTTGCATGGCTTGGACTTCAGCAAGGAGATGGTGGAGCAGGCCTCCGCGCAGAACGCCGCGCTCATCGCCAACGGCACCTTGTCGCTCTCGCTCGGGCCCAGTGACCGCATGCCGTACCCGGATGCCCTCTTTGACCGCATCTTCTGCATCAACGTGGTTTACTTCTGGGAGGATCCCGCCACCCATCTGGGCGAAGTGCGGCGTGTACTGAAGCCCGGTGGCACCTTCATCACGGTGTTGCGCACGCGTTCCTCCATGGAGAAACTGCCGTTCGCCGACCACGGCTTCACGAAGTATGAACAGGCGGACTGGGAGCAAGTGCTCCGCGCCAACGGGTTCATCCCTTCCGCTACCACGGTCTTGCGGGAAGCGGAGGTCGAATTCTTGGGTTCGCGCTTCACGCCGGAGAGCCTGGTGATGACCGCTTCGGTCGCATAGCGAGCCGGGGATCACCGATCAATGCAATGGGTCGCGCGCATTCGCGCACGCTGAAAGTTGCTCCTGCCAGCAGCGATCGCGCATGGCCTGTCCAGGGGATGTGCTGATGTGGTAGATGATCCGCCCTTCGCTGAAGCGCCAGCAGCGTTTCAGCACCACCACTGTGCCCAATGCCGCATGCCGCGCATGGTCGCCGATGCGATAGCTGGCCAATTCCTCCATGTTCTCCAACAGCTCCCAATGGTTCACCAGCACGCGCTCATCGTATCGCTCGCCCACATAGCGGCCCAGGTTGTACAAGCGGTCGCCGCGGAACACTTCGCCACGCGTGATCTGGTACAGGTTTCCGCGAAAGGGAACCCAGCCGTAAATGGGGAAGGGGGTGATCCTGCTTGACGCCATCGTTGTCGATCTCGGCGTCCATAAGATAGGTGGCGATCAGAAGAGCGAACCTTGCGCCGGTGGCGCTTCCTTCCGCACCGCCTCCATGCGCTCCTCGGCGATGGGCTCGCACAGGGCCTTCACCTGCTCAGCGCCTAGGTCGGGGCTCAACCACGCCTCGTAGTGCTCCGGCGGAATGATCACCGGCTGGCGCTGTTTGGTGTTGTGGATGTGCGCCATGAGCGGATTGGCGCGTGTGGTCAGCACCGTGTAGGTATCCATGGTGTCGCCTTTCTCCCACAGGCCACCGAGGCAGAAGATGTCCGTGTCCTTCAGTGCGATGCGGTAAGGGATCTTCACTTTGCCTTCGTGCCGCCATTCCTGAAAGCTCGTGACGGGGATCAGGCAGCGCTGCCCGTGCTCGAAGGCGGCCTTGAAGGTGCGCTTGGCCTCCACTTCCTCACTGATGGCGTTGAAGGTGGGTGCCTTCTTCAGGAAGTCCTTCGCCTCTTCCTCCGTGCGGATGTAGCGCGGTAGCAGGCCCCAGCGCAACACGCTGATGTGCTCCGGTGCCGCCGTGGTCACCACCGGCCAGGCCGGCCGCGCAAAGGCACTGGTCACGCCCAAGGGCAGCTCCACCTGGTAGGGCAGGTCCACGCGCTTGCTCTCCTCCAGCATCTTTTTGTGCATGGCCCGTTCCAAGGCTTTCAGGTCGCGATCCAGGCTGTTTCTGTAGCACATGGGGCAAAGGAACGGCGGTCCTCTTCACAGTCGTGGAGCGCTGAGGGAGCTTGAAGTAACGACCATCGAACCGTACACATCAGCTGGCATGGCCAAGGGCTTCCCGTCATAGGCTTCGAAATGCTGGGCTACGGTTGTCTGAATGCAGTGGACGCGGTTCCTGGTCCATCGGTCCTCACCATCCGCTCACCATCCGAAGCCCAAGTAGAACAGGCTCTCTTCCTTCTCCCAGTTCAGGTAGGCGGTGTACCTGCCGTAAGGCATGTCGGTCACATCCACCCATGTGGTCGTCTCTCCACCGGCCGGCATGTCCACGCGCAGCGAACAGGTGGTGCTCGCGACGCCGAGGCTGTCGTTCAGGTACAGTTCAAATCGGGTGCCCGGTCCGCTGGCAGGGAACTCGAGCAGGTGCCGCGCGTAGTTGGGGTCGCGATCGATGTTGATGGACAATGGTCCGGTGCGCAAGCCGTCCATTTCGAGCGAGAACGAATGGCGCGCAGTGTCGTAGAGGGTGAGGACCTCACTGCGCCTTGCTGCCCAGAGCGCATCGAACTGCTCGGTGTTCGCGATGGTCCGCGCTTCCTGCACCAGGTCGATGTTGGTGAACCAGCCCTTGCGGAAGGGCAGGAGGACCGGTGGCCGCGGTGGGGCACCCAGCTTGGCCATGCGGTCCAACAGGTGCTGCTCCACGCGCCCGTCCAGGTTCAGGTCCACGATCATGGTATCGGCTCCACGTACCACGCGCAACTTGTTGTCCGGGTGGCCGGAGGATCGGGCCATTTCAACCACCATCAGCGGGGTGCCCTGCACAGTGAGGCAAGGTGTCAAGCGGCGTGCTATGCCGGGATGGTTCACCGGCGCGTGCGTATCCGTCACGGTCCAGTACTGACCGCGCGCGATCTGCTCAACGCGATAGTCGCCTTTCAAGGGAGTGGGCGTGGGGCCGTCCTCGATGAAGGCGAAGTTGTGGCGGTACGAGAACCGGTCGTACTGGGCTCCGGCGTGCAAGTACAGGGCAACGAGGAGAACGGCAAGGAGGTGGCGCATCAGGCTTTGGTACACCGAAGATGGGGATGGTCCGATCCTTTGGAGCCGAAGCCTTGGTGGATCTCTTGATGCACGCGTGCAAGGCTGCGTGCTCGACAGGTTGCTGGAGCTCGATGGTGCACAGCGGTCGGTTCAAGTGGACTTGTCACTCCGCCTTCACCACCGTGAACGCCGGACCCACCAGTTCCTTGTCTCCCGCCAGCAGGACCACCGCGCGGTATTCGCCGGGCTTCCAGGGCCTGCCACGCCCGGGCATGGCCACATGTGCGGGGATCAAGGCGATGGGCCGTTGGTACCACGATGCGCTCGGCATGCCGCAGCAGAGCTGCACGTTGCAGGGCGGCAGGTAGTCCGTCCATTCCTTGCCCTCCTTGCGCTGGAAGCCGTAGAGGGGTGTGCCACCGCTGCAGCTTCCGTCCAGCTTCACTTCGCCTGTGATCAACACTTCGATGGTGTCGGTGAGGTAGTAGAACGCCGGTGTGGGCGGACCGGAGCGGATGGCCCGGTGGGAGATCGAGGGCTCCAGCCTCAGACTTGGAGGGAAGATGGACGGGTCTCCGGGCTGTGCGCTGAGCGCATGTGCGAACACGAGGGAGGATAGTAGGAGCAGGGGGCGCATGCCGATCGGTACACCGCACCTTTTCCAACGTTCACTGAGATGCTGTTCCTTCCGACCCGTGTGCGAACGGTTCGCCCTGGTGTGCCTACCCACTAAGGGTGAAATCGGGGGTGCGCCCCTTGCACAGATCAGCGCTCCTTCTAGCTTTACCTGTACAACCAAACTCCCACAGATCATGAGCGCTGTCAGTAATGCTTCAGTAAGTACCACGAAGCCCGCCATCGATGCCAATTCGCCAGGATTGGCAAGGGGCTATCCCACAGGATCATCGACCGCCGGATTCACCTACCTCGGCACGAACACCGACGCGAACAAGTATGTTTGGATCGTTCTCCAAGCCACGGCGAACATGGCAACGACCAGTCGCACAGCCGATAGCGCTGGTGAAGTGTTCGACCCCAACACTTCCGGTGGTGTCTACTGTTCCATTTGCATTGGCCAGGTGAGCAACCTGAACTGGACGGTACGGGCGCGTACGACCAAGGATGGCAAGGGCAACGGTGTGACCTATTCCGCAGGAACAGGTGGTGGCCCCGGTGGTGCTTGATGGCATGAAGAAGAACCGCAAGGGAGCTGCGCACGCTTGTGCGTGGCTCCCTTTTCTTGTTGCCCTGCTCGCCGTATTGATGACCGGCGTTTCCGTCCACGCCCAGACATCGGTGGTGGTGACCAAGCAATGGGCGGACAGCGCGCTGGCCTCCATGCGTGCGGACCGTGCACGGAATGACCGCGCCACGGTGCGCACCACCGGGATGATCCTCGGGTCCGACCTCGTTCGCCGCGACTCCTGCATCATCGCCGAGGCCTGCGGATTCCGGAGCGCCAGCTTGACACAGCTCGGCGAGCTCGATTCGGCACTGGCCGCCGCACAACGTGCGCTGGCTCATTTCCATGCGGGCTGCGACAGCACCATCCTGATGCGCGCCTTTCTTGCCAACACCCTCATCGACCTGAAACTGGGTCGCTTCGAAGAGGTCGACTCGCTCTGTGCCGAGGTCCTTGGCCTGTGGAACGACCGCTGGAAAGCGCCCGGTGTGTACCGCT
>JADZGG010000163.1 GCA_020854015.1 Flavobacteriales bacterium | reverse complement strand
GAAGGCGTGAGCACCACGTCGATGGAGCCTTCAACCACAATGCCATGGAACGCCTGCAGAGCAAGCGTCTTTCGCACCACACTTCCTGAACCCTCGACATGATCGCACGGAGCGGCGATCACGCCAGCGGTGGTGAGAACAAGCGCGGCGAAAAGGGAGGTGAGGCGTGCCATGGTGAAAAGGTGTTGGACCTGAAGCGAAACTAGAAGTGCGCTGCGACCGACGCTGTCAAGGAATGTTAAAAGAGTGCGGCATTGGAACGTGGTGGGGGGCTCGCCATTCTAGGCAGACCTTATGGACGCACCTGGAACCTCCGTGGGCATCGCAAATGAGCCGTTCAACCACAACAGGGATGATCGCTAACGAACGGGAACGGTCCTTGGCTCCGCCACGTGCAAGGGCAACTGTATAGTGACCATGGCGCCGCCCTTGGAACCGTTGCCCACTTCCACGGACCCGCCCAACAGGGTCGCTAGCTCTCCGACGATGACGTAGCCCAGGCCCTGCATCTCGGGATCACCGTGGTCCATGCCGCGCCGACCACGTTGACCGGAAAGGATATCGTTGATGTGCGCCTGCGCCTTGGGCGTAATGCCAGGCCCCGAGTCGCTGATGCAGAGCTCGTAATGGTGGTCCTTCTGCCCACCCACCACCCGCACTTCACCGGTGCGGGTGTAATTGACCGCGTTGGAGATGATGTTCTGCAGGATGATCAACAACAGGTCGCGGTCAGTGCGCAGCACATCGTCAAGCGGCACATCGTTGATCAACACATCACCCTGACCGGCCGCCAGCTCCCGCACCATGTCCAGCGCTTCTTCCACCAGGGGATTCAAAGCGACGTGCAGCGGCCGCAGCTCGATGTGCCCTTCCTGGTGTTTGATCCAACTGAGCATGTTGCGCGCGTTCGCATACAGCTTGTCACTGCTGATCGCGATGTCGCGCAGGTTGTCCGAGAGCTCGACGTTCACCTCCGGTGTCCTGTTGGTACTGCGGGCGACGCGAGCAATGAAGCGTAGAGGCGTGACGATGTCATGCGAGATGATGGACACCAGACGCTCCTTCACTTCCATGGAACTGCGCAATCGTTCGTTGGCAAGTTCCATCTCGCGTGTGCGCTCCTGCACCGCCTTCTCGAGCTCGATGTTCTTGTTCCGCAGCCGCATCTCGTTCAGGCGAATTGCACCGAAGAAGAGCATCCCCACGAGCATGGCCAACATCACCAAGAACCAGCGCTGCCTGTAAAAAGGTGCCAGTACTTGAAAGCGCAGACGTGTGGGTTCTTCGTCCGTACGTGCACCGAGTTTTCGGATGGTGAGCACGTAGATGCCTGGCGGAAGCCGTGAAAAGCGCAGTTCCCGCTCACTGGCCGCGATGGGCTGCCAACGGTCCTGAATGCTCGACAATGTGTACTCCAGTTGCATGTTCGCCTGCGCACCCCAATACGCGAGCGAGAACCGTACACTGATCTCCTGCTGTCCCGGCTCCATCACGAGCTCGGTCCGTGGATCCACCGCCACACCATCGATTCTCACACCTTCCACCAGTACGCGCCCTTGTGGCACCGGGTCCGGCACTTGATCCGGATCGAACTCCACCAGACCATCGAGCGTGGGAAAGACCGCGCGTCCATCCGCCAGCCGCACATAGGCAGGATCGCAACCACCGTTGAACTCGGGGTTCAGGATGCCTTCGTTCCTTCCGTAGTAGGCATAGTATACATGGGTTGTGGTATCGGCCATGTACGCGTCGATGTCACCCAAGGCCACGCTGAACAAGCCTCGGTTGGAACTGATCCACATACGCCCCCGACCATCAGGCATGAACGTGTGCACGTGCGTGAGGAAACCTTGCCGGTCCATCGGCAGTCGTTGAAGCCTGCCGTTATCATACACGTAAGCGCCGCCACCGTACGTACCGATGAACACACGGCCTTCATACTCCTCCATGGAACGCAGGCAACCACCCCCTGGGATCTTGAGCGTATCAACCGTTCCCGTAGCCGGATCCAGCCGCAGCACGGCATGGCAGGTACCGCACCAGACCTCGTCGCCCACGCTGCGCAGCATGGTAATGGTCCTGCTTTTGAACACCGGGCTCAACTGGCCGTCCCGGATGACTTGTAAGCCCTGCCCGTACCCCACCCATTGTTCCGTGCCTCGATCAAGAAAGGACAACATCTGCTGGCCCTCTCCCATCTTCATGGCGGAAGAAGCGCCTGACCGCGGATCCAGGAAGACCACCTCATTCAGCCGGGCCAGCACCAGCCGTCCATCTCGCATCACGTTCAACACTTGGAAGTTGACCGGGTCGGGCAGCACCGTATAGGGCTCGCATCCCTGAGGACCGAACAGGGTCCGGTGATCCACGGAAAGAGCCAGTATGTTCAAACTGTCGTAGGCGGCCAACGCATAGTAAGCGTTGTTGGAAACCGCACCGGCCGTGGCGCACAACCGCGTCCGCATGAGCCGCTCCCTGTAGATGAACAAGCCCTTGGTATCCGTGCCGGCCACGAACAGGTGGTGGCGGTCGCTCCATAACATCTCACTGACCACACAACCTTCGGGCAGCGACACGGGCAGATGCTCGGCGCGTAGTGTTCCGACCTCCGTGCCCGGACGGATCAAGTACACATCAGGGCCGTCGCGCAGGTAGGCCCAGGGCTCACCTTGGCGTTGGCTCAAAAGCCACTCCTTGTTCCGCGGTTCGATGGCGCTCACATCGAGCCCTTCGAGCACGGCCGGCTCAACACTTCCTTTCTGCAGGTCCACCCGGAAAAAGCGCTGCTCCACGTCGAGACCATAGATGGACCCGTTCAGCATGAAGAGCTCCCTGCGAGCTGGTGGCAATGGTATCGTGCGCACCAAAGCCGTATCACGGTACTGCATCAGTCCGTCCTTCCCGTGGATGTACCAATCCTGTTCGCTCACGGCCATGATGTGCATGGGAGGACGGCCCCAATCCTCCCGACCCGGCAATGGTCGGGTCTTGGAGAACATGCGGCGCAAGAGGTCCGCAGAGCAGGCACCACCAACGATCCG
>JADZGG010000162.1 GCA_020854015.1 Flavobacteriales bacterium | reverse complement strand
TGTGTGCCCCTGCTGATCCAGATGCCCGTGCTGTACGCCATGTTCCGCTTCTTCCCCAGCAGCATCGAACTGCGCCAGCAGAGCTTCCTGTGGGCAGAGGACCTCAGCAGCTTCGACAGCATCGCCACCCTACCCTTCACCATCCCTGCTTATGGCAACCACGTAAGCCTCTTCACCATCCTGATGGCGGCCAGCACGATCATCTACACAGTGATCAACAGCAAGCAGATGCCCACCCAGCAGGGCATGCCGAACATGAAGGTGATGATGTACATGTTCCCGGTCATGATGCTCTTCTTCATGAACAGCCTGCCTTCCGGCCTCAGCTACTACTACCTGCTGGCCAACGTGATCAGCATTCTGCAGATGACCGTGCTCAGCAAGTTCTTCATCAACGAGACCAAGCTGCGCGCCGAGCTCGAGCAGAACATGCGCACACCCAAGAAGAAGAGCAAGTGGCAGCAGCGCATGGACGAGATCCAGAAGCAGCAGCGCCGGAAGTAGGAAGTGGCAGGGCAGTGCGCAGGTGGCAGTGGGCTTTCGGCAGCTGAGCCTTCATCAATAGCCAACTGAAGAGCGATGGCAATGTGAAAAGGGCGAAGCCCGACGGGATCCATGCGAATGAGCGAGCCTGCGAGCATCTGCGTTCATCGCATCGTCGACCAGCCAGACGATCCATCTGCGTTTTCTGCGTCATCTGCGGTTAACCCTCACAGGGGCTCTCACGGGCGAAGCCCTCAATGAGCCCACACTTCCCCACGATCACACCGCCACACGATCCCTCTGGCACTATCCTTGGTCCCCATGTCCAGAATCCCTTCAGCCATGAACACGCGCACCACGCTCTTGCTCCTGATCCTCTTCACCGCTGGTTGGATGGCCTGCAACGGGCAGAAGAAGGTCGCGGGGGAAAGCCAGCGCTTCGGCAACACCACGGATAGCTTGTTCTTCAGCATCGAGCGCACACCTTGCTTCGGCAAATGCGCTGCCTACACGCTGAACATCTACCGCGACGGAAAAGCCGAGTACATCGGTCGCAGCAACGCTCCGCGTCAGGGTAAATACACCGGTACCGTCGACCGTGCGACCATGGAGTCCATCCTCGCAAAGGCCGAGGCCATCGGATACTTCGGATTGGAGGACACCTACGACAGTCAGGTCACCGACCTGCCCAGCACCATCACCCGGATCGTCAGCGGCGATCGGGACAAGCGCATCGTGGCCCGGCACAGGACGCCCCCTGCGCTCAAAGCCTTCGCCCAAGAGGCGGATGAGCTGCTGAAGAACGTTGCGTGGACACCGGTCGAGGGCCAGAAGTAAGGACGGTGGGCAAAGGCTGTAGGATGAAGGGCAAAACCTGAAGATCCAATTCGCCAAGCGAGCCTGCGAGCATCTGCGTTCTCATCGCCCGCCAAGCGTTCATCTGCGCGATCTGCGTCATCCGCGGTTCAACCCTCGGCTGAAGGATAGGGCGAAGCCTGACGGCACCTCATTCTTCCTCCATTCCCATCTCCCATCGCCGATCGACCTTCCTTTCAGCACGCTCCGGAACGCACCCAACCATTCGCCCCTCAGGCCCGTCCACAAAGGGATCGCCATACTTCTACCTTTGGCGCCCTTGCCGCTTGAAGCGGACCCTTGTTGTACCTAACCAAAACCTGATGAAGAAGTCGTTCCTGCTGCTTTGGGCAGCCCTTCTCAGCACCAGCATGGCCTTTGCCGGCGAAGGCATGTGGCTGCTGAACAAGCTGAAGCAGATCAATGAGAACCAGATGCGCGAAATGGGCTTCAAGCTCACCGCCGAGGACATCTACTCCCTGAACAAGAGCGGCCTGAAGGATGCGGTGGCGCGCCTCGGTGGCGGCTTCTGCAGCGGCGAGATCGTCAGCGCTGAGGGCCTCATGCTCACCAACCACCACTGCGGCTACGACGCGGTGCAGGGCCTCAGCAGCGTGGAGCACGATTACCTCACGGACGGTTTCTGGGCCATGACGCGAGACCAGGAACAACCCGCCGGCTTCTACGTCAGCTTTCTGGAGCGCATTGACGATGTGACCGAGAAGGTGATGGCTGAATTGAAGGACGGCATGACCGAAGAGGAGCGCCAGGCCAAGATCCAAGAGATCGGAGCGAAGCTCGAAGAAGAGGCCGTGGGCGAAAAGCAGCACCACAGCGCCGACTTCAAGGTGATGTACGAAGGCAACGAGTTCTACCTGTTCCACTACATCGACTACCCGGACGTTCGTCTCGTGGGTACGCCCCCCAGCGCCATCGGCAAGTTCGGCGGCGACACCGACAACTGGATGTGGCCCCGCCACACCGGCGACTTCAGCATGTTCCGCGTGTACATGGGCGCCAACGGCGAACCCGCCGAGTACAGCAAGGACAACGTGCCCTACGCCCCCAAGTGGCACTTCCCTGTCAGCATCGATGGTGTGCAGAAAGGCGACTTCGCCATGATCATGGGCTACCCCGGTAGCACCGACCGTTTCCTCAGCAGCCAGGGTGTGAAGCTGGCCCTCGACGACGAGCAGCCCAGCCGTGTGAAGATCCGCGGCAAGAAGCTCGAGCTCTACAAGCAGGACATGGACGCCAGTGACGCCGTGCGCATCAAGTACGCGAGCAAGTACGCACAGGTGAGCAACTACTGGAAGTACTTCATCGGTCAGCAGCGCGGTCTGAAGCGCTTGCACGTGTACGACAAGAAGAGCGCCCAGGAACAGGAGCTGATGGCCTGGTTGAACGCCGATCCGGCCCGCAAGGCCAAGTACGGCAACCTGATCACCCTGCTGAACGAAGGCTACGGTGAGCGGACCAAGTACGAGAAGGCGAGCACCTACATGCAGGAAGGCGCCTTCGGCAGCGAGATGGTGCTGATGGGCTTCCGCACTTTCGGCCTGTACAACCAACTGAAGACCGAACCCAAGGACGCCGCCAAGGTGAAGGCCATGGCCGACGGTGTGAAGGGCCGTGCCGATGAGTTCTGGAAGGACTACAACCCCGCCACCGACGAGAAGGTGACGGCCGCCATGTTCGAGATGATCCACAAGGACGTGGAGCGCGGACTGCAGCCGGACATCATGAACACGATCGAGAAGAAGTACAAGGGTGACTTCAATGCCTGGGCCAAGGCCATGTTCGCCACCAGCATCCTCACCGACCGCAAGCGCCTCGATGCCTTCCTGGCCAAGCCTTCCATCAAGGTGATGGACAAGGACATGGGCATCCAGACCATGCTGAGCTGCCTGAACAATTACCGTGGAGCCTTGGGCCCCGCGCTGGAAGCCAGCCAGGTGAAGATCGACCAGGGCTACCGCCTGATGGTGGCCGCCATGCGCGAGAAGGACCCCAACAAGATGTGGTACCCCAACGCCAACAGCACCATGCGCCTTACCTACGGCAAGGTGAACGACTACAAGCCCGGTGACGCCATGCAATACGACCTGGTGACCACCGCCGACGGCATCCTGGAAAAGGAGGACAACACCAACGAGGAGTTCGTGGTGCCCAAGCGTCAGCACGACCTGCTGGTGGCCCGCGACTACGGCCGCTATGCCGACAAGAAGACCGGCGAGCTCGTGACCTGCTTCATCAGCGAGAACGACATCACCGGTGGCAACAGCGGCAGCCCTGTGATCAACGGCAACGGTGAGCTGATCGGCATCGCCTTCGACGGGAACTGGGAGGCCATGAGCGGCGACATCGCCTACGAGCCTGATCTGCAGCGCACCATCAGCGTTGACATCCGCTACGTGCTCTGGACCATCGACAAGTTCGCTGGTGCCGGCCACTTGGTGAAGGAGATGACCGTGGTGGACACGCCGGCTGTAAAGGCCGAAGTGGCCCCGACCAACGCCGTGTCGCCCATGGTGGCCCCTGTCAAAGGCATGCCTACGGTGCCTGTGAAGAAGTAACGAAGGAACTGACATCCTCCTGGAACGGCGCCTCTCGGGGCGCCGTTCTGCTTCCTGCTAACTTCCCACATGCCCACTCGGGAATTGTAACTCAGGAGTTGTCCCGGAATTGTCGCAGGGTTCCTGCCTGCCTTTGGTTAGACAGAACGGGCCGGGCCATTTGTGACCTTCCACAGCCTTTCCTCGTGACCAGTGATCTGAAGTCCCCGATGCCCACGTTCACTTCCGTAGGACTCTTCGGCCACAAGCGTATCGCCTCCAAACCTTCCAGCGAGCGCATGCCCGTTGTACTACCGTTCGGTTGACTGCTGAAAATGAAGCGCAACTTGTCCTAAGCCCAAGGATCGGTGCTCGGGTTATCGCTCCACTGGATCACCATGTCGGTGGCATCGTTGGAGTTGTACTTCTGGCCGATGTAGCCTTGGTCGCTGTTCCCTGTAAAGGTGACGCCGTTCTTCTGCCAAGGCCGGAACCCGAACTCTTGTGCGTAGTTGATGGGATTCACAGAGCCTGTGGGATCGACCAGGTGAAGGCGTGTGAACGGTGCATCGCAGGCCGCGTTGGTGAACGCGTCCGGCTGCCCACTCAACAGGAGGAAGCCATCACACAGCGTGCCTGTGTACCCGTTAATGTTCGCACCCGCTGGGTTGGCGTTCAACCTCATCTTCTGGATCGCGTTCGTGTAGAATCCGATGGGCCAATTCCCATCATGCCGAACCTCCAAGGCCTGCAGCGTCGCGGCATTCCAGCCCAAATGGTCCCCTGTCCCGCCGATATGGCCGAGGAGCGTAGCTTGTCCCTGTGCATGACTCGCGGCCAGCACCAGAACACCCCATACGAGGTGCCGTAAACTAGTTCTTGTGTTCATGTCCTTTCGTGTTTGTTGTTCACTGAAAGGACCGGAACGAAGCTCCCTATTCTGCCAATACGAACTTGTGTACTTCCGCACGTCCATCCCACTCCAAGCGCAATACGTAGGTACCTCGCGCCCATGCGCCAACCTCCAGTACCCAACGATCGCTATCTACCCGGCCTTGCCGGACCATGCGCCCTAAAGCATCCGTCACCAACAGCCCGGCACCATTGCGCCCTACAACAATGAATTGATCATACGCTGGGTTAGGAAACAGCTCAGGTCCTGATGCCGACCCCTCTCCTACGCCCTGCCCTAGATCGCAGCCCATCGGGCTGGTTGATACACACACCGCGTCAATCAAGGTGTAGCCTCGCGGATACCAAGGGAACACAGAGTTCGGATCAGCGAAGTGCAACGTATCGGTAAGTGCATTGCTGAAAAAGTTGCCGATCATTAGGTACTGGTAGGCACTATCTGACACAAAGCTGCCGCTCACCAAGGTCCAGCCCACGGT